>JAISHE010000019.1 GCA_031262745.1 Culturomica sp.
ATAGATATGAAAAAAAAGAGTAAAAATCCGATACAGTGCCGAAAATGTGCCTGTTACGGCTACTGCCATGACAGTATAATAAAGAGCAACGTAAAGAATAATTGTAGCAACTACAACAACACGGGATCGCTACACATACACAATCACATCAATATGTAACAATGTAACAACATGAAAACACCAAAAATTTCAAAATCAGATTTTCAATTCAAGTTAGCAGGGTATGGGCATTACATTGTAACATACATATCGCCTGTAACAGGTTTATATTGGACAAAAACTATTCACGATATGACATTGATAGATGCGACAAAAAACTCTGACAATCCAAAGCGTTGCGATTTGGAAATGCTTAAAAGAGTGTGTAAAGGCTACTAATTATTTCCCGACAGGCAAGCACCGGTGTTCGAGCCACCGGCGGGAGCAAAAAAACACCAAAAATAATGGAAGTATTCAACGGACAAATATGCGTAACAGGCGCAGAGGTAAAGCGAGTGATACCGGAAGGATCATTCTGGAATCTCATCAATCGCGGAAAGATTTCAAATATAGCAGGTAAAGCCTGTTATGGCAATCCTGCCTTATACCCGGTTGATGGGTTCCCCCACAATTACAAGACAATGCTTTATGAAGCATATCCGGAACTAAGCGACCAAAAAACACGAGAAGAAATGATTTCGGAACAAAACGCCATATTGCGCAACATACTTCCTGATCCGAAGGCTCGCAAGTTCTTTGCTGAGTACGAAAAACTTCCGGGTATACACCTATCGGCACAGGAACAAGAGAAATATGAAAACACAGCAATGATACTCAACGCTTTGCAGCGTGTGCATGAATTGAGTTACAGCCGTCATGCGGCAGCAGGAAAATCATCGCAATTTCGGGAGATGGATTTTTGGCAACGGCAATCAAAAATTATGCCTGCTGTTACTGATAAATATATTCACGCTCTACCGTGGAATTACAGAGGCTTGCAAGCTGCGTTTAAATCCTACGTAGGCAACAATTACGCCTCGCTTATCAGCAAAAAAATAGGTAATCAAAACCGCACAAAAAAACAACGCTCATTGATTGAAAAAATCGTGATAAGCATCTATGGATCGAAAGAAAAACCATTTAAAACAGACGTAACACGCATTTATAATGAATTTATACTCGGTGTTCGTGAAATTTACAACGAAGAAACCTGTGAATTGTTTAACCGTGCCGATTTCTATCGCAACGGAGAACCTGACACCATAAGCGACGGTTTGGTTTGGAGTATTCTTGAGAATCCGCTTAACAGAAAAATTGTAGACCGCAAGCGAAACGATTTTCACTACAACCAAAACAAACACAATGCGGCAGTTGATCGTGAGGTGCCGTATTTTTCGCTCAGCAAAATTTCTATGGACGACCGGGATCTTGTGCGCAAGTGTGTTATTACGAAGAAAAACAAACACACCGGCAAAGAAGAAAAGATATATGCATCGGTACACGCTTACTACGCTTATGATGTTGCGAGTGGTTGCATTATAGGCTCGGCGTATTCGTTGAAAAAAGACACCAACCTTGTGTACGAATGCTTCCGAAATATGTGGAATAATCTACGCACATGGGGATTGCATACACCAGCTGAATGTGAGGTTGAAAATCACTTGATGAAAGGAACCGAGATAGAAGGAAAATTGGAGCGAACATTTATGTACACCACCTTTTGCGCACCTATGAACTCACGTGAAAAGCGTGCGGAACACGGCATAAAAGCAAAGAAATACTATGGCGAATACTCCGAAGTTAAGCGTGAAATGGCAAAAGGTCGCCACTACGCCAAACACGAGGCTTATTTGAGCACGCAAGAAAAGGTATTTGACGAAATTCAGGCAAGTATTCGTGCAATCTCCACAAAAGTTTCGACCACGAGCGATTTGCCGAAAATATGAAAAACTGCCGCCACAAATGGCTCATAACCTACGATGACAGCGAATACATTCGCAGTTTATTTTCATTTGCCAACATTGTTTCTTGGAATTTAACTTACGGAATGCGCAATATTACCGAAACTTCCGACCAAAATGGTAAGGAATTGTTTATTTCTAATTTTCTTACAAATACCCCACAACAATTAGAATTATTTTAAAATGATAAATAACAACTTCTTCCATTCCGACAACCTTGTCGCCCTGCTGCCGGAGGCAGCCATAGTTTATTAACCAGCCGACAAGCCGGCTGGTAGGTAGCAGAGCTACCGATAGCGGCTTCCGTAGGAAGCAAACGCAAAACTACAGCCAATCAGTCATCCCGCAGGTCGCTCTGCGCTTGGCACTGCGGTTATGCAGATGTCGCCAACCCTCGTAGGGGCAACCCTTGTGGTTGCCCAAAATGATATGGTTGTCCCAAATAACAATGGGGCAACCACAAGGGTTGCCCCTACAACATTGACATCGGGCGTTGCATGCAACGCCCCTACATTGCGGGTAATGTGTTTTCAATCTGGTGTGTGCCATACGCCCCTACATTTTGGAACCGAGTGCATTAATTTTACGATTTAGTGTACTAACTTTGCGAGCGAAATTTATTTATTGCTACCAAGATGTTAAAGAAGATACCACATACCTACACTATAATTGCGGTTATTATTCTGATTTGTGCAGGACTGTCGTGGATTATTCCGGCAGGAGAGTTTGAGCGTCAAACAATGCTTGTGAACGGCACGGAACGCACTGTGATTGTACCGGATTCTTTCCACCGTGTTGAACAGTCGCCGATTTCGTGGCAGGTGTTTTCATCGCTTTACGACGGTTTTGAACGGCAGGCAGGCATAATAGTCTTCCTTTTAATAATAGGTGGAGCGTTTCAACTGATGAACAGCAGTCGTTCCATAGATGCCGGCATATTTTCTTTCCTTTCGTTCACTCGCAGGCTTGAACGTCATCGTTTTATGCGGCGCATAGGTGTGAATAACATTGTTATAACCATGATAATGCTGCTTTTCAGTCTTTTCGGAGCGGTTTTCGGTATGAGTGAAGAAACGCTTGCATTTGTTGTAATCATTGTGCCGTTGGCAATATCAATGGGCTATGATTCAATCACGGGTTTATGTATGGTCTATGTTGCGGCACATGTAGGCTTTTCCGGTGCGGTGTTGAATCCTTTTACAATAGGTATAGCTCAAGGATTGTCGGATTTACCGCTGTTTTCCGGTTTTGAATATCGGTTGTTTTGTTGGTTACTGCTGACGACGTTAATTATTGCTATTGTTTTGGTTTATGCTTCACGCATCCGCAAACGTCCGCAACTTTCGCCAATGTATGCGGCAGATGCTTATTGGCGTGAAAAGAGCGAGGTTACCGAAGGTGAGCGCATTGTATATTCAACTCCACGCTCGTGTTGGGTGGTGTACGGTCTTGTTTTGGTTGCGCTAATTCTCTTTTCCGTCTATTATCCGTCTGCAACTTTTGCAATAGGTGAAACAGCCGTAACGCTATACGTTTTACCGGTACTCACAGTGCTTTTTGCAATCTTCGGTTGGTTCGGTGCTCGTAAATCGTTTCATTTCTTTGTGCTCACGCTACTTGCGTTTACTGTATTCTTCCTCGTTGTGGGCGTTATGGCTTACGGTTGGTACCTTCCGGAAATCTCTGCAATATTTCTTGCAATGGGGATACTTTCCGGTTTCGCTGCCGGATATTCAGCCGACAATGTGATAAAACAATTCCTCACAGGTGCAAAAGATTTGCTTTCGGCAGCTCTTATCGTGGCACTTGCCGGCGGCATCATCCAAATCCTGCAAGACGGGAAGGTAATCGACCCCATACTTCACGCATTGGCTTCGCTTATGGACAACACGGGGCGTTTGCTTTCGGTGGGAGCGATGTACATTATTCAAACTTTGATAAACCTGATAATACCGTCAGGTTCCGCTAAAGCTGCTCTCACAATGCCTATAATGGCACCATTTTCGGATGTCATCGGTATATCACGGCAGGCAACGGTTATGGCTTACCAATTCGGAGACGGTTTTACGAACATGATTACACCCGTTTCGCCTATACTTATGGGAGCTTTGGGGATTGCCCGCATTCCTTATGAAGTGTGGGTTAAATGGTTTTTCAAGATACTTTTAGTGTTTGTTGTACTTGGTTTTGTACTCCTAATACCTACGGTCTTTATGGATTTGTCGGGATTTTAATCCGAACCTATAATGAAATTCTATTTAGCACGGTAACCGGCTGCTTTCAACACTGTGATAACTTTTTCTTTAACGGCTCCTTGTATGATGATTTCGCTGTCTTTTGCCGAACCGCCCGTGCCGCATTTGTTCTTCAACATTTTGGCAAGTTCTTTTAAATCATCTTCTTTACCGATGAAGCCTTGCACTAAGGTAACGGTCTTTCCCGAACGATTTTTGCTGTCGAGCACTACTTTCAGATTTTGTTTTTCCGGTGAAAGAGTTTCAGCTTCGTCTTCGGTTGCATACTCATAAGAAAAGTTCGGATTTGTGGAGTACACGACGTTTATTCTGTCTTTTTGCTTCATGTTTCTGATATTTTATTTAAAACAACTGCATTGAATCTGTACGCAAAGTTAATTTCTTTTTCTAATTTTGGGCGATATTGTCGGCATAATGATATTAAAAAGCAGAGATGAATAAAATTGTAGATAAGAAGATATTTTCGGAAAATGTGGTACAATTGGAGGTGGAAGCACCGTTGATTGCAAAGGCACATCGCCCCGGACATTTTGTAATACTCAGAGCGTTGGAAAAGGGTGAACGCATCCCGCTAACGATTGTCGCTTCCGATGTAGAGAGAGGTACGATTACTATGGTGGTACAGAAAGTCGGGATTTCCACTGCAAAACTTGTTGCCTTGAACGAAGGTGAAATGATTACGGATTTGGTGGGACCGCTCGGCAAGGCAACTCACATAGAAAACGTGGGCACTGTCCTCGCATGTGGCGGAGGAGTGGGAGTGGCACCGTTGTTGCCGATAGTGAAAGGAATGAAAGAAGCCGGCAACAGAGTGGTTTCGATAATAGCGGCTCGTCATAAAGATTTGATTATACTTGAAGAAGAAATCAGACGTTATTCCGACGAAGTGCTTATTATGACGGATGACGGTAGTTACGGTGAAAAAGGCTTGATAACGGCGGGAATGGATGAAATCATCAACAGGGAGAAAGTAGACTTGGCAATAGCGATTGGTCCTGCGATTATGATGAAATTCTGTGCCGAATTGACAAGAAAATACAATTTACCGACGGTGGCAAGTTTGAATGCAATTATGGTTGACGGCACGGGAATGTGCGGAGCGTGCAGAGTGGTTGTGGGTGGAAGAACAAGGTTCACGTGTATTGACGGTCCCGAATTTGATGCACATGAAGTTGATTTTGATAATTTAATGCTTAGATTGAGAGGTATATGAGAAACTCAGAGTGGAGGAAACAGTTGAGAGAAAGCATGCCGGCAAAGGCAAGAACTGAAATTCAGCGTGTGAGCATGCCGGAAACTTCGGTTGAAGAGCGAGTGAAAAGTCAGCGCATAGAAGTGAACGGAGGACTTTCTGAGGAGCAGGCAAGGCGGGAAGCAAGTAGGTGTATGGATTGTGTTGTGCCCACTTGTATGGAAGGTTGTCCCGTAGGCATTGATATACCGAGTTTTATAAAGAACATAGAGCGTGGGGAATATTCGCAAGCGTCTGCCGTGCTGAAAATGACGAGTGCACTTCCGGCAGTGTGCGGCAGAGTGTGTCCGCAGGAAAAACAATGTGAAGCAAGATGCTTCTATGTTGAAAAATTGAAAAAACAGCCGGTGGCAATCGGTTATTTGGAACGTTTTGCTGCTGATTACGATATGGAAACCGGCAGCTCGGAGTTGGCGGAGAAGGCAGCTTCAAACGGCGTGAAAATAGCCGTAGTCGGTTCCGGTCCGTCGGGACTTTCTTTCGCAAAAGATATGGCGCAGTACGGTTATGATGTAACGGTATTTGAAGCTTTGCACGAGATTGGCGGCGTTTTGAAATACGGTATACCGGAATTTCGTTTACCCAATCGTGTGGTGGATGTGGAAATAGAAAACCTTAAACGTTTGGGCGTAAAGTTTGTAACCAACTTTATAGTCGGTAAAACACAAACTGTTGATGAACTGAAAGCTCTCGGTTTCAAAGGTTTTTATATTGCATCCGGTGCAGGTTTGCCGCGTTTTATGAATATCCCCGGTGAGAATTACAACGGTATACTTTCTTCAAATGAATATCTCACCCGTGTCAACTTGATGGGTGCCGACAGCGATGAATACGATACACCGGTTTACAGAGGTCGCAACGTGGTGGTGGTCGGCGGCGGCAACACGGCTATGGACTCCGTGCGCACGGCTAAGCGGCTCGGTGCGGAACGTGCAATCATTCTCTACCGTCGCAGCGAAGCGGAAATGCCGGCACGAGTTGAAGATGTGAAACATGCAAAAGAGGAGGGTTGTGAGTTGATGACGTTATCAAACCCCATGGCTTATTCGGCGGATGAAACGGGCAGAGTGAAACAGGTGAAAGTGCAGCGTATGCAACTCGGCGAACCGGATGAAAGCGGACGTTGTGCTGCCACTCCGATAGAAGGTTCGGAATACGTGTTGGATGCAGATGTTGTGGTTGTGGCGGTTGGGGTTTCACCAAATCCGATAATACCCGAAACGGTTGCCGATTTAAATGTTTCAAAGTGGGGTACGGTATTGGTCGATAACACCACTATGCAGTCAAATATTGCGGAACTTTATGCAGGCGGCGACATTGTACGCGGTGGTGCAACGGTAATCCTCGCTATGGGCGACGGTCGCAAAGCCGCTCGCAATATGCACGAAAATTTAAAGTAGGGTCAACGTTACTTACCTTTTTAAAAAAGCCCGCCTGCTTTTATCCGAAAGCTCGAAGGCTTTTAAGGAAAAGCCCGCCTGCTTTTTGAAATTACAGGCGGGCTTTTGAAATTTGCACGGTTTGCTTTAAAGGCACAACATTACCTATATAGTATCATTATTTCAAAAAACGATGACACCTTAATACACACGTAAGTTTTGGGATGCAGAATTAATAATTTACTAAAATTTAGCTTTCATATCTTTTCTCGTCAAGAGACTTACGAGTCTTAATAGCCTCACGGATTTCATCATTCTCTATTAGACTAAGTTCATCATCAGATAACGGTAAATCTTTACCTGTTGTCAATTCATTTACTTTTTTGAGTTCTTTCAAATATTCATCAACTGAATAGGTATTGTAAAAAGTAATCTTATTATTAGTAGTTTCACTCATAAATATAAATTATAAAAAATTAATAATAATCATCACATCTTGATGATGTAAACAATTTATCGCAAATAATGATATGATCAAATTTTTTTTAGAACTTATTTCATAAAACTGTGATATATTTTACAATACAAGATAATGAGAAATAAGTATTATTATAAATTCTGATGGATGTTTATGTGAAAAGCGCATGCGAGTATCTATTATTTATGCACACAAACATCCTATTCGCACCACATTCAACTATTTTTCTATCAATTAGTATGGCAAGAGAATTATAAAAACAGACTGATATATCTAATTTTTATAATTATATATTAACAATTTATTTTCCTAACTTCATCAATGTGCTACCATTCGCATAAGGACGTATATTATATGATTAGACTGAACTATTTCTGCCCTATTTTGTTGCACTTCTTAGTTGAAGTTGCCGATATATAATTAGTAGTGGCAACGAGGCATTATATTAATTGTCAGCATTATTACAAATAACACTTAGATTAGTTTGCATGTAATAAAACTTATGTTATATTTGCGCTCACTATTAATATAATTTAATGTAAAAACAACCTGATTGTTTCAACAATATATGAAATCATTAACAATAACACAAAAAATTACTTCACGGTCTTGTTATTCGATAAATGAATACATAAAAGAAATAGCGAAAACAAAACTTTTGGGTAATATACAAGAGATTGAATTATTGAGGGAGGCACGCAATGGGAACAGTGAAGCTTTTGAAAAATTAATTACATCCAATTTGCGATTTGTTTTTTCCGTTGCAAAACATTATGAGCATGTCGGATTGCCATTTGAAGATTTGATAAACGAGGGGAATATCGGTCTTTTAAAAGCGGTGGAAACATTTGATGAAAGTCGTGGTTTTAAGTTTATAACTTATGCAGTATGGCATATACGCAGTAACATTTTAGATGCGATAAATAAATACGGACGTATCGTATATGTCCCGGAAAAGAAAATTTTACAACTTTATAATGCGGATAAGTACGTTGAAAGGTTTGAGCAATTGTATGGGTATGAACCGGATTTGATAGATATTTCGGAGCATTTGGGTGTTAGTGAGCAAAACTTGAAAGAAATCTTTAATTCTTTCAGGATGTCATTTTCTCCCGATGATTTGTCGGATTATAGTGATGCTGACAATAAGTATATAAAAGAGTCGCTTTATCTTGCGGAAGATTATAATTCTATTTCCATTTCACCTGACTATAATCGTGAATCTTTAATTCTATTATTGGAGCCTTTTCTTAATAGTCTTTCTTTTAAAGAGCGTGAAGTTTTGGATATGTATTACGGTTTGCAAGGACATGAGGCTGTGGGTATGAGTGCAATATCCGAAAAATTGAGTATGACGGTTGAGGCTTGCCGTTCAATCAAAAACAAGTCAATCCGTAAGCTGATGAATCTTAAAGGTATCAACGAATTGAAAGATTATTTGTGATATGCGAAAAAGTCTGCTTTAAATTCTTATTTTCCTTTATTTGTTTCTATTTCAATGGAATCCAATAGTAATTTTTCATTGAATTGCATTGTGTCATTGCTCAATATATTCAAAGCGCAGTGTCTGATTACGTTGGTAATCACCCCGCCGGAAATCGGATAATCGGCAGCAATGTTTAGAATATCGCTTGTAGATTTTTTAAGCCATTCTTGCGGTAGCATCATTTGCCATAGTGATTTGCGCATTTCCTTGTCGGGCATCGGAAAGTAGATTACCGACTGGAAACGCCTCAAAAAGGCATCATCAATGTTTGATAAAAGATTTGTAGCAAGCAGTATTGTTCCGGAAAAGTCTTCAATCCTTTGCAATAGGAATGCCACTTCCTGATTGGCATAGCGATCGTTGGAAGTGTTGGTGGCAGTACGTTTTGCAAATAATGCGTCGGCTTCGTCGAAGAAAAGTATCCAATTGCGATTTTCTGCCATATCGAATATTTTTCCCAAGTTCTTTTCCGTTTCACCGATATATTTGGAAACGATCATAGAAAGGTCAATACGGTAGACAGACATTCCGTTCCGTTTACCGATTAATGTGGCAGCTAACGTTTTGCCTGTGCCGGAAGGTCCGTAGAAAAGTGAACGATAACCGGCTTTTAGGAAGCGTGAAAGTTTCCATGTTTCTATAATTGTTTTATTATGGGTTAACCATGTACATATTTCTTCCAACCCGTTCATAGTGTTATAGTTCAACACCATATCATCCCATTCGAGAGCAGTTGTTATGATTTTTGCCGGAAAATCTACGCTATAATCCGGCTCATACTGTGAATTGTAATATATTTTGCTTAATATTTCTTCGGAAATCTTCAATTTACCGCTTAATGGCGGTTCTCCGTCGCTTTTCCCTTCCAAACGAATTATATTTTCGGTATAAAACCAGTGTCTATTATTAAACAGACCTACCACTTGCATGCGTTTTTCAACATCGTTACCGGCAATTAGAAAAGCAGCAGTTTCACCGGTGGGAAGAAAACCGCCGTGAGATAGACCTCTATAACCGCCAAATTCCGTGTAAGGTCGATCAATAAGTTTATTGTTTGAAAAGAATATATCCAAGAGTTGCGGGCATAAGTGGGGAATAAGTGCGAGCAACAGTATAATGCGCTCTTCAAAAGAAATACGATGTTCGGTTGGTAACAAAGATTTTAACCACACATCATCATAAGCAGGTTCGGGAACGATGTCGTTTTCTTCGCTTGCATCTTTAAAATACATAGTAAAGGTTTTATTTAAAATGTATTTAAAATATTGTATTGCCTGTTCCAATTATAAATATAATTTAGTTCTTAGTTACCGATGTAATGGCTGTCTCAAATCTTTGTCCTGCCACATTCCATGATTCGGCAATTATTTCGTATTGACCGTTTTCTATGTTTTTCCAATCATACCACCATGTACCTGTATCATCTTGTCTTGCTTGATTCCAGATTCCTGTTGTACCGGTTTTTTGTATTTTTACTCTAACGTTATTGGTTGATGCATTAGCAATCATTTTAATGCTGTACTCGTTGCCGATGTTGTCGTTGTTATGTGGGAAATCTATTAGAACATTAGTATCTAATAAATGCGGTATTAAATTTCTACTACATTCATTTGTTGCATTTAGAGTATGATTTCCTACCTGAGCCGTAACCAGCAAGGGTATTTTCTTAATATTATCTTTATTTGCGTTTGTTCTTGCAGCAACAATAGGACTTCTGTCTACAATTTGTTGAGCTTGTTCGTCGGTCATATCTGTGGTAGTTACATTATAGGGAATTACACCATTTATTGCCGCATTAAGAACTTCGTTGCCAAACACTTTTTCCACATGGGTTTCCCATGTACCTCTCTCAAATGCTTGATCCCATGGTCTCACATTTGTATTATCTCCTAAACCTCCTATTCTGTTAGGTATCATGTGGGCACTCATACATCTGTTGCCTGTTTGAAGATGAAGAGCAGCTAATGAATTATTTGTATTTCCAGCTATTGTAGGATCAGCATTTCCGCCTTTTGCTATTGCTGCTCCTGTTGCATTGTTAACAAGATTTGCTCTCACAGTATTCCAATTATTCATGTCGTTTATTACCCCTGTTTTCCTGACACTTAAATTATAGTTTTTCATTTGCACTGCTTTTGCGCCCATGATGTCGGCTTCGTGTTCGAGAGTAGGACTGTCGTTAATGTTGACGCCTTGTGTGCGCACAGTCGGTTGCACACGTCCTTGCATTTGTTGTACAACATGCCATGCTTCGTGAGGAAGATGATGTTCCTGACCGGGGGCGACATGAATTTCTGTGCCCTGAGTGTAGGCATGGGCTTGCAATTGCGCAGGCTTAGGTGAATTGTAGTGCACTTTTACATTATCCAAGTTGCGACCGGAAAGATTTTCCACTCCTGTTTTCAATTTGTCGGGTATGCCTGTGGAATTAGATGTTTCTTTACGCTTTTTCGGTTGCAACGTCCTTGATGCGGCTTCCGTCTTTTCAATTCGTGTTTTCATATTTCCGTTTTAATCATTTTTTTCATCCATGGATATTTTATCATAGAAAATGCCCATGGTAAAGAATTAAGCATCATATCCACTCCGTGTTTTTCAAAAGTCAGCAACCATAAATCTTCGTTTTCTTCCAAAATTCCTTTACGACGTACAAAAGTTTCCAAAAATCCTTCTACCGAAGTATTTTTCATTTTATCCCAATTGCCGATCAGTGCTGCTTGAAGTGAATCTACGGTGTTGCGGTCATCGTTTGAAATATGTATATCCGCAGGGAGAACTTCTTCAAATGCGACATCTGCAAGCAAGCGATTGAGCTGTAGATTATCGGTATGATTATATTTATCATCCGATGTTGTCGCTAAAAGTTCTTGCAGTATGAAGACAGCCTTAACACGTGATCTGTGGTCAACAAACTCCTTAGTTTGATTGTCAAGTAATCCGCATTTATGAAAAAGTTGTGGTATCCATGGTGAGAATAGAACTAATCCTGCATTTTCAATCTCATAAATTGCACTGTGTGAATTTTCGGTTTTGTTCGCAGTTGTTTTATTATTCATAGAAATTCTATTTTTAGGAATCGGTTTATTTTTTATTATGATTTCTTTTCCCGATAACTTTAATTCCGGTTTGGATTTAATAGGTATATTTATTGTCAAGAAATTCTTTTCCAAATCTTCAAGAATTTCTTGTAGCCAGATCGGCAGAAATTCCGATGCACTTTTAAAGTAGGTAACAAGCTGTTGATAGTTCAGAGCGTAGTGGGCAGAAAGTTTTCGGATAACATCAGCAACAAATTGCATGCGATTGAGATTGCCTGATGGTTCTTTTAAAAGTATTTCAAAAATAAATTCCCATTTAATAAAGCGAAATTCGCTACCGACCTTGCTTTCAAGTGTACGTCCTACGCTTGATTTCTGCAACTTTTTGATATATGCCGACAGCATTTGTGATTTTTTAGGCATCAACATTCCTGCAATGGTACTGATCTCATTTTCTTTCAAACGTTTTACGGAATTAAAATTGTCGCCTTTCATCAATGAATGTATAACACTTTGTAGATGTTCATCTTCCGACAAAATATGAGCATGAGTGTTATTATTTATGTCTATCCGCATATTATGCAAAGTTTCTTTTAGGCAATCGTTTAATCGCAGTGGGAATTTTTCGTAGAAATTATCTTCCGTAAAAGAGCATAGTTCCAACTCCAAAACAGATAAGTTAATCATGCAATTTTCATTATCGTATTTTTCCATGACTTTTTCAACTACTGATTCAAAACAGCTATTATAGAATTTGTCCCATTGCCTGTTTAGATTGCGAGCGAATTGTTCGTTGGCAACATGGAAATCAAAAGATATTTTGTTTATCACAATCATTATGATAGCTCTTTAAACAATAGTTCTATGTTGTTCATTGCATCTTTTGCTTGCTCATAGTTTTTCGTTATCATGCCTTCTCGCCACTGTTTTTGACTGTATTCAAATAACTTTAAATTCTCAATATTCATCCATTTGAAATTAACTTTGATGTGGGCAGGTATGCGACTTAAAATTAGTTTACGGCATATATTCCTAAAACGCTGTGTAGCGAATCTAACCGACCTATCAGGCAAAACAATTGTTATTGTAAAAGTTTCCCTTTCTTTAAAGAAAATGTGTTCCACAACATACATAGTTTCACATTCGCAATTCCCTTTACAATTCGGAAATAATTTGCTGACTTCAATGTTTTCATTGCATTGCCAATCCATTAGTGCAGAAATATAACTTTTCACTCCCGGAGTGTTTTCCGAAGAAAGCGGTTGTGTGAAATCATAAGCTTTGAAACGATTGAGCCCCCATTCCGGTAATCTTTTCAGAAAGTTTATTCGGCGACGTAATTTTGTGGTCGGGGAGTCAGCGGCATAATCGTATTCGTCCAAGTAATCGGGGTTACTGTTTTCACCGTAAAGTGTGTCTAACATTTCCAACAGATAAGACTTTTTTAATATATCATCTTCGTTGTGATAGTTTAATGTTGTTATTGTCCGTAGATCTGCTAATTCTTTTAATCCTTGTTCAAAAATAAAATCAAACATATTTAGGTAGCCTTTCAACTGTTTCGCCTGTGCCTTTCGTGTATTAGATGCGGATGAAGGTAAACCTTTGGAATTGATCCCGTAACATTCCGGAAAATCCTCTGCTATTTCCACATGTTCATAAATATCATGATATTTGCTGCTGAAATTTAAATCTATTTTATTGGTAGCATCCGAATGAGGTTTCAAATAACCTTTTCCTGTAATGTTTAATATATTTAATTGATTTATAAATCTTTCAAAGTTAATATCAATAGCGACACCGTTTATTTTAACTTTCAAATTACGGTTGAATTCATAAAGATTTTTAGGGATCAACGGAGAATAAGCTTTATCAAAATGGTTGACAATCTCACCTTTTGTGTCAATAAGATAGCATGAATGTATGGATTCCACACCTTGTATTTTTAGTAATCGTAGATACAATTCATTTTGGGTTTTAAGAGTGCTACATCTTTTCAAAAGGTAGGTTGAAATTTCATGAAATATGCGAACTAAAACATTTGTAGTATAATTACCTTGTACAATATTTACTTCCGCTTGAAAGTTTAATCTTTCAAGTTGTATGTGCTCAACTACTTCCAGCGATTCACAAAGATTGCGATTTGCGTTGTACAGTTTTTTTATCTTTTCGGCAATTTCCGTTTCATCAACGTTTTGTAGAAATTCAAATATACAGAATTGTATAAAATACTTACCGGTTTCACGTTCGATTTCAATCCAAACATCTTCCAATTCGGTAATATTTGATAAAAATAGATTTCGATAATCATCCTGTGTAACAGTTGGAATTGAAAAAATATCATTAGGTAAGAACAGTCCGAAAACTTCCGGATTAAAATGATCATTGCTGTCAGTTAAATAATCTTCTATCGGAAAATTCAGTTTGTACGCAAATTCGGTGATGGCATAATTCAGAATATCCATAATAGTAATGCCCGGATCATGAACATTATAATCTGTCCACAATTCTCCGGAAAATTGCTGCACTGTTTTTAATGCTTCCCTTTGTAAAGACAAGTAGAGATCCTCATTTTTATCTCTCTGAACTATAAATAATTCTTTCACATTATACTCTCCTTTTCAAGTTCATAAAAAATATTTATTTCAGCCGAATGTGTCCCTTTTGTGCGTAATTGTAGAGTAATCCAGTCGCCTTTGCTTTCCCATCTGATTTTCAAACGATTTTTTTTTCCTCCTTGCCATGACGACATTTTTTCCAAACGTCTTTTTCTACCCATTACGTGCATTGTTTTTACTTGTAGTAGAGCATAAACGGTGTCGTTGTTCTTACATATTACTCTCATATTATAGATACTGCAAACATCGTTTTCATTGACTCCGTTTAGCTGCAAAGAATGCCATTTCCCATCTGCGGGTAGAGTGCCTTTAAATATTTCTTTACTCGGCGTTTCCTTCGATACATTTATGTCGTCTGAGATATTTGTTACCGAATCTATTAAATTTGCAAAATCATCTTCGGTAGGTTTACAACCGTTTTTGAAAAGTTCCTTTAATTTATCTCTACTTAGTTGCATATAGTCAGTTTATTATAAAATTATTTCCTAATACCCAGTAATTTATTCCTTCCGCCGGTTTTTCATGCACATTTGATGTGTCATTATAAATAAGATGTTTGTCGGAAGGTACGAACACACCCCATGTATGCAATTCCTTTACAATCATATCTTCTTTCTCGGATATTGAATAGTTGATAATGCTATCTTTTAAACTTAATGAAAGTGAAAAAATATTTTCTATTCCCGAATCATTTATCAAAATGGTAAATAATCCTTTCATTGAGATACCTCTGTTCAAATTAGGCATTTCTTTTTTGAATAACCATGGAGCTATATAATGATTTATTTTTCTTGTCAAACGTGTAATAACTTCATTTTCAGGTGATATGTCGGAGAGGTGCAATCGACAATTCACAATTACTTGCTCGTAAAAAGGATTCGTGATTTTCAGTTGTGCAAACGGTGAGATTAATGGTAGAAGCATGTTTTCAACAGCTTTCAATGTGGTAAGTGAACAAAGCGGATAAATGTAGTTCTCCTCTCTACCCATTATTACTATTCTAACTTGTTTGTCGAAACTTTCAGTGGCGGTGAGACATTTTACTTTTTCAATTGTTGTGAAATTTTCCAAAACCATTCTTTCAAAATCCAATGGCAACAATGCTCTGTTGCGATGTGAAACCTGATTTGAAAACCGATTCGATAAGCTATTTTCATCTTCCTTATTTCTACCTTCAAAAGATTTCATTATAAATTGCATACCCTCAGGTGGAATGTTGTTAGTATCATTCACTTCTATTTCAAAAGCATTTAAATACACACCGTTAATTTGTCTACATTGCAGATAATCACCTTTAATTGAAGCCTTTAACCAAAATAGATTTTTATTATCAATCCAATCTTTTTTTACATTGTCGGGTAAATGCAATTCTACCAAACCGGACGAAGTGATACCTTCGGTAGTGTCTTGTAAAACCGATTCCGGAGTAATCTGCGACCAATCAATACCATTGTTTATATACCATTCTACATGGGGTTGTTCATCACAATTATAGTCATCGTACCCGTTTTTCATAGATAGATTAAAAAAGAGCCGGATTTTATCAACACCCAAGGCATTCTCGAAAGCAAAAAATAAATTTGCATCGTTTTCTATAGAAGGTAAAAGGTGTATGTTCCCGATTTTGTTAGAGTGTGATGACCTAATAAATCCAAGAGACTCTAACTTATAAAAACGAATGGGGAACTTATCATCGGTTTCGGAAATTTGCTCATCTGTATTAAAGTTGACTTCAGCTTCGTAGTCAAGACATACATCCGTCATCATCGGTGTGATCGGTTCTTTGGGTAAGGGTGAAGGAATTTTCTTGCGAGCATTACGCACCATAATTTCGCTGAAAAGTTGACGATATAGCTCTCCGCCGAATCCTATTTCCGGTTCTATGAGCGACACGCGGAAAAAACCGTTTGAAACTTTTCCCAAAGCAAACATTTCCTCAGAGAATTGCGCCGCCGATGCGT
Source organism: Culturomica sp. (assembly GCA_031262745.1). Lineage (GTDB taxonomy): Bacteria > Bacteroidota > Bacteroidia > Bacteroidales > Marinifilaceae > JAISHE01. The sequence continues at coordinate 16,408 of JAISHE010000019.1, forward strand.
TTTGTACAAATTCTAAGCTGCTGTTATCTTCCGGTTTAACTGCATCTGCGTTTGATTTGAATAAAAGTTGCTTGCTTTCGGTATCTGTCCACTGCCTGTCATTAAGCCATTCTGTTTTAACTTTAAAAGAACGGTTATTTATCTTATAACCGGAAGAATAAAGTGCATAATGTCCTTCAAATCCTCTTTCATCCTCCGGTAGTTGCAACCATCTACAATTGAAAATAACCTTTGTAACTGGTTTCTGAGAAATTTCGTAATTGCCGAAAACAAAAGAAGAACCTTTTTTAGCTTGTACACCGAAAGGATAAAAAGGTACGGTAGCATCTAATTCCCCATATTCGTTATAAAGTTTCAAGGAGGTGATTCCTTCCGAATGAACTTTTAAAGTAAGTTCACTAAAAGTTATGTTACTTACCACGTCGTAAGCGAACAGCTTGGCATCCTTATTTAGACTAATGCGCAAAGCCGGAAAAATTGTTGCTATACCATGCAATTCCTCATTGCACAATGAACTTGTGGGCATATCTTCTGTGAAAGTAATTGCCATTTCCAAAACACCCTCAACGTTATTCAAACGAGTTGAACACGAAGCGGCATGCAGCCAACCCGATTCACAGCTTATTTCGGCACCAAAAGAGTCTTCACCGATTTCAGTATCCTGACGGGAATAATTCTCTTTATCCGTTTTAAATTGCAAATTAATAATGCGCTTTCCTTCACGCAAGATCAGTATAGGCGATTCCACAATGAATCCTATGGGATCGTAAAACGAAATGTCTGAGTGGAACATATTACAACTACATTCATTGTCTTTTAACGGCACATCTTTCTTGTAAATTGAGATTATATGAGAATGATTATCGTTTGATATTTCATCAGAACGTTGCAGGAACACAGATTTCACTTTTAAAAGATTTATTCCGGCGTTGTCAATAGGTGCTACCAAAATTTTAGCAGGTAGCACATCACGTTTTACAGCTCCAACTATTTTACTAAGATAAAAATTCGGCAACTCCTTAAACCGTTGATTGAAAACATTAACCACCGTAGAATAATTTTTCAGGAAAGCAATCGTAAGGCTTATTGCCGGTTCTACAAAACCACTATTTTCTATCTTATCAATGTATTCCGAATATTTTTCATTAATCTGTTTTATTGCTCCCAACATTTTGAAAAAACCGAATGTTCCGTAATGACTGTTAGGTGTTAATTGCAATGTTGATTGTAAGCATTCTCTTATCTTAGCGGCAATGTTGCTTAAATCCGAAGAAGAGATATTTTCATATTTTAAGAGTCGTTCAATCTTATCTTCAACAAATTTTTTTAAGTCATCACGGATATGATCTTTACTTTTATCGTTAGAAGCATTTATGAATGACTTACGGCAGGTGTCATTATCAAAAAGAAAAATCTCAATTAAGATAATTAGAAGTTCGTTTTTAAATAATTGAGCAAAATGACCATCCTTTATATTCTGTAAATTATAATAATCAACATTCTCTGCAAACTTCATAAGTTTTTGCATTAACACCATCCAATTGCTTTCCAAGACATTGAAATTTTCCATGCTCGTGTCTTTATGCAAATATTGAATGCGACTTAGACCGTTATCATAATTTACGTTTTTCATAAATCAACATCAGTACCTTCACGTAAATAAAACGGATACACTATATTACTGCGTCTGTTAGTCATTAAAACGGTATAATCTATCACGATATAAATAATTCCTTCCTTCTCGTTAGTCATGTCAAAACCAATTCGATTGAGACTAATGCGAGGTTCATGACGAATTATAGCTATTTCAATGATTTCTTTCATTAGTGTTTGAGTAGTTGCATTCATCGGTTCATACATAAACTGCCTGATAGTACAACCGTAATCAAAACGATGAATTCTTTCCCCCGGTAGAGTGCTTAACAACAATTCCAAACTTTGCTTCACATCTTCATCATTTTCTACCATGCTTGTAGTATTTTCATCCTTATTGAACTGCGGAGGGAAACTCCAACCTCTACCTAAAAACGATTTCTTGTTAATCATAACTTTCAACCTCCTATAATCACTGTCGGACAACCTATAATAATACTACCGCCGTGAGCTGTGGCATCACCCATACGTGCCGCCGGTTTACCGCAAATCATTACCGTTGTTGAACCGGCAATGATGCTATCCGGAGGTCCCACGCAAGTGCACATATCTCCCATAACAGCTGCTGGAACTTTACCGATGAGTACAGTGGTAGCACCGGGACCTACTACCGGACCACCTACGTGTGGTATCGGTGACGGAAATGCCGGTGTTTGCATCGGGCATGTGTGCATATCTGTAATTCGTGCTGCTGGTGGCATAATCAGTTTATCATTACAATTCCTCCCTTAACTGTTGTTTGTCCGGATGCGGAAATTTCTGCCGTAGCATTTCCCTTAGCCGAGAAACCTACCTTGCCTGTGGCTTTCACATTCATCGCCTCAATCACAGTGTCAGACTTGGCAGAAACCGTAACTTTTGCCGTAGCATCCAAAGTGATATTGCCCTGAGATTTGAGCGTTATATCCTTAGCGGATTTAAGCATTATTCCGGATTTATCCAGCTTGATTTCGTTTTTATTCTCATCGGAAAGTGCCACCGATTTACCTTCGTCGCTTATTTCGATTTTATTTCCTGCAGGTGTTTGTATCGTTATAATTTTCTTTTTTTCATCAAAAAGGATTTTCATCTTTTCACGACTGACAATTGCCTTTATATCGTTACCGGCTTCCGCTTTGAAATCCGACGATTGTTTTTTGCTGTACATGCAACCCAATACTACAGGACAACAAGGATCGTTGTTGAAAAAACCCACCACCACCTCATCACCTTTTTCCGGTAAAAAGAAAATACCGTAACCGCTGCCTGCATACAAAACGGCATGACGCATCCAAATTTCTTTCTTATTACCGCCGAATAAGGGTAGCTCCACCAATATGCGGCGATCATCGGAAGGATCATCGGATATTTGTTTCACTTTGCCTATGTGGAGACCCTCTATTCCCGGTAGCCAACCGGAAGCCGGAGGAGCAACCACATCCGGTTCATCCGTTATGTTGTTACCGTCTACACCCATGAAAACCTTTGTTGTCCATACGTTATTTTCTACTCTGTGCTCAACGCTACCCACAAATACATTTCCGCAAAATCTCTTACCCATTCCTTCTAATTGAATCATACAACCGGGTATTACCTTTGCGCTACCGTAGAAAGTCATGCTACCTTTAAAACGGGCTAAACCGGTTTTCAAAGCCGTAGCATCAGCCCATGATTGCAACACGTCTTTTTCCTTGTTCGCATCCGTTTGTCGGAGTTGTTTGTTCACGTTTTTCAAATCTTCGGCAGTTAAATTTCCTTGTTTGTTCAATTTAGGTTGATTGGCAAGTGCATTCACAACTGTTTGCTGTGCCGGTAGCCACGAAACGGCTTCCACTTTGTCAAATCCTTTTCCGGACACCACACTTCCGTCAAATTCGATCAAATCGTTACCGTAACTTACCATTAAAACCGCTTTCCCATCAATTTTAGGTTTCCCAACGCTTATTTTTCCACTATTCACACTCACAAACATTCCGTTTACATCTGCCCTTGAAAGAACAAAATCCCAGTCGGTACAATAATACTGCACTAAACTTTCATGCTTATAAGAGGTAGTTTCAATGTCAACTGAACCATAAGTGCCAAGTATCTCTTTTATAACATCGCTATCCGTCTTGTTTTCAAAAATCGCATTGCATCTGACTTGTGTTGCCGGATATAAACAATCTCTGCACTCAACCACCATTTGCGACCGCATTCCTTTGTCGACTTCAATACCTATCTCAACAACGATGCCTTCAAAAACAATTATTTCACTGTTCACATCTCCCAGTCCGAGTTGTATTTTCTTACCGGGTTTGAAAGTTTCCTCATCAACTTCTTCAAAAATTTGTGCATCCATGTCGCCTGCATTAAATTTCAAAGTAGCCTTACCGATTTTGTTAAGACCTAAGCGAACTTCCGCAAAGGTTAAATCAAATTTATCGTTTACCTTATGACCTTCGGAATAAACACTGTAAGATAAAACCGAATCCCTAAATTTTGCAGGAGAATCAATCATAAGCCTAATCTTTAATTTTTTTTAAATGCGGAAAAATTAGGGTTGTACCGGCTTTTATGTTCCTAAAACCGTTTAAACCGTTAATCGTTGCCACTTCGTCAACAAGTAATGAATCTCCATAAATCCGATTACACACGGATGCAAGCGTTTCGCCGGCTCTGATTGTTATTAAATGAGACATATCCGGCGAAGATTTACCGGCTTTTTTTCTTTCTTCCTCATCGGATGTAAACCCGCAAAAAGTGAACGACAATTTAGCTCTCATTGGTTCACCCGTAGAAGAAAACATGGTGTAATTCGTTTCCATTTTAGACAATTGCCCCTTGAAAATCATCACTCCCCAAACTACCATAACGTAAGGAGGACGGTGAGCTTCACTGTTGTAACCATATAACGCTGCTTCTAATTTGTCTACAATATCTTGCACACTGCGGGTGTCCTCATCTTCGGACAACACACCGGTAGCATCTAATAGGATATTGAAAGAACAAGTTTGTTCACCGTAATTCTCAAAAACCGAAGCACCACCCAAAGCTCCCATTTGTCTGTCGCGATCATATTTAATACTTTTCTCAAAACGAATTTCCGACGGATTGATTTGGAGAGTTATCGGAGATTTATATTCTCTACTGTAATTTTTGTCGGTAAACGACTTTAAAACTAATTTTTCCATATCAACGTTCTATGGTTTTATTGTTTTCTGACCTTATTTCCCGTTTCACATACTTTTCCATCATCGTCGATAATTCCATACGTAATCTGTTAAACATCTCATCATGCCATGCTTCGGTATCCTTAACGGTTTTTTCCACCGTAGCACGAACAATAATTTCTTTTATTACTATTGTCATAAACTACTTTTTCCTTTCAAAATATTCGTAACTCATTTCCAACGATTCTATAGCTAATTCACTACGCATAGCATCAAAACTGCTAATTTCCCACTTAACAGGATACGCATTGCCGCAAAACCAACATGCCACCGCTTCGCAATGACTGTTCATAAGAAAAATCATCATATTCATAGTCTCAATTTTCTCATACAATGACATACTTTTCTTTACCCAAATCGTGAACTCCTCGTCAAGCGGTTCCAAAGCTCTTTTTAAAACCACATTTGTGTGTGTGAAACTATCCGGAATCTGAACACGATTTTCGTTATCACCACCTCTGTCAAGACTTGTAGATTGTCTGCTAACCTGCAATCCCGACACTTCCCTGAATTTGATGTTCATCTTTTTATTCCCGTTTTGAAATTGCACTTGGAAATAAAAAGATATAGGATAATCCCAACTCATCGGGTGCTACATCTTATTTATTTTCAATTGTAATACCTTCATGTGCAAGTTCAAGCGTTTCAATAGCAACATCATTACTATCGGATTTAAAACCGTCGCTACTCAATTTGCTGGGCCATGCGTTACTTACTTTCCAGACCATAGTAGGAGCACCGCTTTCATCTAATAGGCTTATCGTAACTGCTCTTCGCTTAATGGTATTCAACTTGATTTCGTTTATCCAGTTCCAAAAATTATTATCCGATTTGAAAATACCTTTCTTTAAAGTTATCTTACTGTTTTTCTTCATACCCGGCATTGAAATCTTTGAAAAATTAGGACTATCGCCAGCACGGTATTCAATAGGATCCACTTCCACATCCAACCCCGATACTTCTCTGAATGACATAGGATTAATATCCGATATTTCAACTTTAAAATAAAATGCCGGTAGTGGCCACACCGAACCTTGAACTGAACCATCATCTGCCATAATTGTAAAATTTAAATGTTAATATTATGTTTATCAACTCTTTTGCATTTGCTGCTGAAAAGTAATCTCAATAAATTCTGCCGGACGTGAAAGAGCCACAAGAACCGTAATTCTCAGAATTCCTTCCAAGATATCTTCTGGGGTCATAGTATCGCCCAAACCGACGTGGACACTGAAAGCATCTTCCGGCGATGCACCGGCTAAACCGCCTCTTTTCCAAATGCCGTGAAGAAAATTCTCAATCATACTTTTCATATTTATCCATGTTGTGGCAGTGTTTGGTTCAAAAACATAACTGCGGGCTGCATTTTTAATGGATGTTTCTAAAAATATCATAGTACGCCTCACATTAACATAACGCCAATCCAAAGAATTTCCGTCTAATGTACGTGCTCCCCAAACTTTTATTCCGTCGCCTATGAAAAAACGAATTGCATTTAACGTTTTACCGTTCATGGGAACATTTAAATCTTCCTGCTCTTCGTTGGTAATATTCACCGAAGGAATCACAACACTGTTTATTGAAACATTTGCCGGAGCTTTCCACACACCACGAGTGTTGTCAACCATAGTGTAAATACCAGCCAATGCTGCCGAAGGCGGAAGAAGATTAAGTCTTCCTTTAATGGTTTCCAAAACCGTTTTATAAATCGTCCAATTCTGTGAAAGTGCCGAGTGAAGATTTACCTTTAAATTTGATTGATAATCTACATCGGCATTATTTGCAATATCTGAAAAGTATTTGTCGATCAACGACTTTAATCTTGATTGTAATTTATCGTTTACGTTAAAATTTTCACTTTCCGATTTTATCCAGTCTTCCCATGCTGCAATATTTTCCCAACTTATATCAGATAAAGAAATAACCGAACTTTCAAGCCAAGGGAAATAAGCCGCGCCGTAAGCGAGAAAATTGCTACCGATACCTTCTCTGAAAGAATTAACCGAATTGAAATTCGCATCACCGAAATCAGTACCTTTCCAAACATCCAACAATGCAAAGCGATTTTTCATAACATTGCCGCAATGGTTCAACATTGTTTGCTGCAAAGCATAACAATCGTCTTTTGAAAGATTAATTGCCTCAGGTATGACTACCATCGTTGGTTCCTGCTCTTTCTGTAAAGGTTCGATACCTCCCTCCAATACCGCTTTTTCAACGGCTTTTGTGTAGTCATAACCGCCAACAGAAACAACGTAACACGTTCCGCCTCCGTTAGCAAAAAACAGTAACATATTATAATACAAAGTATAAAGAGTGGGTACCTTTATATAATAAGTTGTGTCAGCAGAGAATTTAATTTCGATAATTTCCGAATCACCTTCCGGTTTTTCTTTTGTTACACTAAATTCCTGCTTCGGTTCACCGCCGAAAAAATTGTGGAATTCGCCCATCGAACTTATGCGCTTAGGACGGTTTAAAATAGAAGTTGTACCTTCAATAGCCTTTTCAGTGTAGCCAACAAAGACGGGTATAGCCGTTTCTGCTTCCACTACCGAATTTGGAAAAGCGTTCTTTTCAATAATATAAACGCCCGGTGTTTTCATTGTTCCCATTTTGAATGTATTTATTTATTATCAATTTATATAAACTATCTGCGTAATAACTCCTTTCTCCTCACTAAGGTAAGCACCTTTCACTGTCGGCGAAGGGATGTTTCCAAGAATTTTCTTCTTCATTAGTCTGCCGGCTCTGAGCACTTCCCCAAGTTCCAACTTATAGTCATAAAAATCCTTCATCTTCACTGCCGTAGTAGAGCGACTCAACCATGCCGGTGAATCGGTAAAAGTAAGGTTTTGTATTTCCGGTTTTGAAAAACTCAATTTTTTGTTTACTTCCTCAAAAACAAATTCCCGTTCATAACTTTCATTTCTCCTCTGTATAAACAAATATTCCCAAATAACTTTTTTTGAAGAAAATCTTAAAATCTTCTCTTTTTCCGATACAGCAACAGAAAGAGTTGTTTTCAAATCGTTAATGCCCGTTGCATTCAGATCGGTGTAGTACATAAAATCTAAATCCGTTGTATGGAATTTAAAAATTAATTTATCCGTTTCATCATAAAACCCTTTAAAGTACATATCTTTAATCAATGCCCACCGATTATCAGCTATTCGTTTCCAAATTAATCCTCTCCGTCTCAAAAGTTCTATGGGTTCCGTGCTCAATTCCACATTTATCGCTCTGCAAACGGAATCATGAAAATAATCATGCTCAATACTCAACAAAAACAATGTATTACAGTAACTCATTCTACATCTTTTTAGCATCAATCTGCGGCTCACCAGCCGATGGCAAAATATTTTTAATTTCTTCCGCATCAAAAACCAACTTTCTTATCTTGCACACGACGGAAGGGTAGTAGCAACCACCAAGCGATGTCCAAATATTATTCAATTCTTGTGTTGAAAGATTCATAAACTCTATAGTGTAACTTTGACTATTTGCCAATTCAATAATTGGATTTGATTGCAAAAACATTATACAGGCAGAGATAATAGACAATGATTCAGAATAGCGTTTATTGTCGTAAACAGCAGCAAATATAACATTCAAATTAACATTCACTGCCGGAAGATTATAATTAAAAGAATCAACGTTATTTCTAACATATTTGCCGGTAATCCCTTGTGCCGTATCTCTTTCAATACTTAAAAGAGATATGACCAACTTATTATTTATTTCCAATTTGTCGCCCAAACCGATATTTCCAAGCCTTACAATTCCCTCAGCTTGCTTGAAAATCCCACCAAAGAAATCTTCCAATCTATCGGAAAAATATGTTAATATCCTGTTTATCATCCAAATCTCATTTCTTCTCGCAAAGCTAACACTCAGATTATAACATGTATTATTTTTTTTATAAACAATACAAAATTGTTTGCAAACAACTTAAATTGTTTGCAAACAACCGATATTTAGTATTGATAAGAAAAAGATGTCTTTAATATTGCTTTTATAAAACTCACAAGCATTTCTGCGAAAAATTGAGAGTAATTATGTATTTTTGTTTGCAATAATAAATACGTATATATGGAAAATAAACTGAAAGTCGGTATAACTCAGGGAGATATTAATAGCATCTCCTATGAGATAATTATAAAAATGCTTGCGGATAATAAAATGAACGAAATATGCGTGCCGATATTGTATGGCTCGTCAAAAGTTGCTGCCTATTACCGTAAGATGTTTGACATGTTGAACTTTAATCTTAGTAGCATCGGCAAACCGTCTGAGGCAAATGATAAACGTCCCAACGTAATTAATTTTACCGACGACGAATTGAAAGTGGAGGTGGGGAAGGAAACACAGGAATCAGTTGTTGCGGCAATGAAAACACTTACGGCAGCGCTTGAAGATCTGGATGCAGGAGAATTGAACACTCTGACGATGGCTCCGCAAACAGCGAGTTCATATACAAGTGAAAATATGAATAGTTTATTAGACTATATTTCTTCGCGCTACAATCAGGATGTGATGAAATTACTTGTTGGGCAAAAGATGAAAGTAGGTTTTGTTACTTCCGATTTACCACTTCAAGAAGTCAGCAGAAATTTAACTACTGAAAAGATAATTAGCAAACTAAAAGTGCTTAATAGCACTTTAAAAACCGATTTTACTATTCGTAAACCGCGCATAGCAGTGTTGGCACTTAATCCGGTAAAAAACACAGGTTTCACTGGTGTTGAAGAACAGGAAATCATTTTACCGGCAATAGAAGCAGCACGCAATAGCGGTATCATGGCTTTAGGTCCTTACAGTGTGGAAAACCTTTTCATTGGTACCAACTTTGAAAAATTTGATGCCATCCTTGCTTTGCACAATGAACAGGGAATGCTGCCTTTCAAAACTATCGAAGGCATTGAAGGGACAATATTACTCGCTGGTTTGGATAAAGTTATCACGACCACTGTAACCGGTACCGCATTTGATATTGCCGGTCAAGGTATTGCAGACGAAGCTGCTTTGCGTAACGCAATGTATCTGGGTATAGATGTTTACAACAATCGCTACCTTAACCGTAAATTGGTTGCAAATCCGCTTCCACACTATGATTCAGGCGGCAATTCCTATGAAAGCGATATGAATGTAGACCAGATTGTCGGTTTAAAAGAATTCTAATTCGGTTTGCAATCGAATCAAATGGAATAAAAAAAAGAAATCTAACGATAAAGTAGGGCATACCTATTTATCGGAGATTTCTATCGGAGTATGCAACGTGATTCAGTGCGTTGTCGGCTTGTGGATTAATCATTACAACTCTATTCTACATCTGTGATTATTGATTTTCAACTATTTTTTATATTTTTGTGAAATAATCAAGTTTATTTAAACATTAAATTCTATTTTATGGCTACAACAGCTGATTTCAGAAACGGTTTATGTATTATTTTTAAAGATGACCTTTATACCATAGTTCAGTTTCAACATGTGAAACCGGGTAAAGGACCTGCTTTCGTGAGAACTAAATTGAGAAATGTGAAAACCGGTAGAGTGATTGAAAATACATTTAATTCCGGCATTAAGGTTGACACTGCTCGAATTGAAAGACGTCCTTACCAATTTCTTTATAAAGACGGTGAAGATTATGTTTTGATGCACTCCGAAACGTATGAACAAATGAATATTTCTCCTGAACTTATCAATGCTCCTCAATTCTTGAAAGAGGGGGATTCGGTTGAAATGGTGGTACATGCGGATACGGAAACACCTCTCTACGTAGAGTTGTTGCCCACAACAGTATTGGAAGTAACCTACACCGAGCCGGGATTAAGGGGTGATACGGCTTCTTCAACCGCATTAAAATCGGCAGAAGTGGAAACAGGCGCAAAAGTGATGGTGCCGCTTTTTATAGAAACGGGCGAAAAAATTAGAATAAACACCGTTGACGGTTCCTACATGGAAAGAGTGAGATAATAAAAACAACCCATAAAATTTATCTATGAAGATAAGTTTATGGATTGTTAGAATTTTAAATCACTTCCCAATTGGGAGGTGATTATTTTTTTATCACAACACAACCATTATGTCCGCCAAAACCAAAAGTATTGCTGAGAGCAACATTCACTTGACGTTCCTGAGCCTTATTAAATGTGAAATTCAATTTAGGATCAAATTCCGGATCAAGATTATGGAAATTGATGGTAGGTGGAATAATGTTGTTTTTTACTGCTAAAACACAAGCTAAAGCCTCAACGGCTCCTGCTGCGCCAAGCAAATGACCGGTCATTGATTTTGTGGAACTGATGTTGAGCGTGTAAGCATCATCACCGAAAGCTTTTGTGATAGCTTTAGTTTCAGCGACATCACCAAGTCCGGTAGAAGTGCCGTGCACATTGATGTAATCAATGTCGCTTGTCTTCATACCTGCGTCGGCAAGAGCATCCAGCATAACTTGAGATGCACCTTCACCTTCGGGATCGGGTGCCGTCATGTGATAAGCATCACAATTGGCAGCAGCACCGGCTAATTCGGCATAAATTGTTGCACCTCGTTTAACTGCATGTTCATACTCTTCAAGTATCAGACATGCTCCGCCTTCACCAATCACAAAACCATCTCTGTCCAAATCAAACGGACGAGATGCGCTTTGAGGGTCATCATTACGTGTGGATAGAGCTTTCATAGCGTTGAAACCGCCTACACCGGGAACAGTAATAGCAGCTTCCGAACCCCCTGCCACAATAACATCCGCTTTATTCAAACGGATTAGGTTTAATGCATCAAACAACGCATGGGCAGACGACGCACAAGCCGAAACAGTAGTGTAGTTTACTCCTCTAAACTTGTTTTCAATGGCTATCATGCCACCACACATGTTTACAATCATTTTAGGAATGAAAAAAGGTCCGAATCGAGGTGTGCCGTCTCCTTGAATGTAATCCTTACAATCATCGAAGAAAGTTTCCAAACCTCCGATACCGGCACCCCAAATCACGCCTATCCTTTTCGCATCTTCCTGCTCAATATTCAATGCGGAATCTTTAATAGCCTCTCTTGCGGCGATTAAACCGTACTGAGTGTAAAGATCCATTTTGCGAACTTCTTTGCGATCGAAATAATCGGTGGCATTGTAGTTCTTAACCTCGCAGGCAAACTGTGTACGAAATTTGGATGCATCAAAACGAGTAATGGGACAGGCTCCGCTAACACCTTTTATAAGGTTATCCCAAAACTCCGGTACATTAAGACCCAATGGGTTAATTGTTCCCAGACCTGTTATTACTACTCGCTTTAAGCTCATAAAACTTTTGTTGATAATTACTTTGCGTAAGCTTCTACGTAAGAGATAGCATCACCTACAGTTGTAATTTTTTCTGCTTGATCATCCGGAATAGTGATGTTGAATTCTTTTTCCAATTCCATGATCAATTCAACAGTGTCCAAAGAATCTGCACCCAAGTCATTGGTGAATGTTGCATTCGGGGTTACTTCAGATTCGTCTACACCTAATTTGTCTACAATGATTGCTTTTACTCTGCTTTGAATATCAGACATAACTTTAAATTTTTAATTTAACATTAATTATGGTGCTCCATTGTGGGGCACTTTTACTCAAATTTCGCTGCAAAGTTAGACTTTATTTTTTTTCAAAAAAATTTTTTGAGAAGAATATAACTTTCACTACCTTTATGACTTTGATTTTTAATAAATTAGAAAATGAAAAAAATATCAATATTTGCCTCTGGTTCAGGTTCTAACGCCGAAAATATCATCAATCATTTCAAAAATTCGCAGGAAATAATGGTGAATTCTGTGGTTTGTAACGTAGCGGATGCATTTGTACTCGAAAGGGCAAAACGTTTGAATGTACATTCTTATGTTATAACGAAAAGTGAGCTTAATGATCCCGATAAAGTGCTGAAAATGTTGAAAGAACTTGAAACGGATTATATCGTTCTTGCAGGTTTTCTGCTTCTTATGCCGAATAATATCGTTACTGCATTCCCTGAGCGGATTATTAACATTCATCCGGCTTTATTGCCTGCTTATGGCGGCAAAGGTATGTATGGAATGAAGGTTCATAAAGCCGTGATTGATGCCGGTGAAAAAGTAAGCGGCATAACCATACATTTCGTTGATGAAAAATATGACAACGGTAAAATAATCTTGCAGAAGAGATGCGACGTTACTGCGACAGATACTCCCGAAAGTCTTGCCGAAAAAGTGCATATACTTGAGTATGAATATTATCCAATTGCAATAGAAAAAGTTATCCTAAACACATAATCCATAATGACATTCACTCATCTACACGTACATTCACAGTATTCTATTCTCGACGGTGCGGCAAGTATACCCGGTCTGGTAGAGAAAGCTAAAGCCGACGGTATGACCGCAGTGGCTCTTACCGATCATGGTAATATGTTCGGCGTTAAATTGTTTTACGACATCTGTAAGAAAACCGGCATAAAACCGATTATAGGAGTGGAAGCCTACGTGGCAAGAGTTTCACTGCATGATAAGGAAAAGACAGTAGACCGATCGGGAGAACACCTTATTATATTGGCAAAAAATATGTGTGGCTACAAAAATCTGATGAAACTGTGTTCTATCGGACATGTTGAAGGTTTCTACTATCGTCCGCGCATTGATAAGGAAGTTCTCGCTGCCCACAGTGAAGGTTTAATCGTTTCTTCCGCATGTTTGGGAGGTGAAATTTGCCAAAAGATTATGGCTGGTAAAATCGAGGAAGCCGAAGCGACCGCTTTATGGTTTAAAAATATTTTCGGAGCGGATTACTACCTTGAAATTATGCGTCATCCGCCTATAGCAGGTTATCAGATACCTGATGTTTATGAACATCAAATTATTTGCAACGAGGAAATATTACGGATGGGAGAGAAATTAGGTATAAAAGTGATTGCCACTAATGACAGTCATTTCCTAAATGCGGAAGATGCGGAAGCTCACGACATGCTGCTTTGTATAAATACTCGTAAAGACATTGACGATCCCACCCGCATGCGTTACACCCGTCAGGAATGGTTTAAAACTACGGAAGAAATGCAAACGCTTTTTGCGGATGTGCCCCAAGTTTTGGAAAATACTCGTGAAATCACTGATAAGATTGAAGAATACAATCTTAATTCCGATCCTATTATGCCGATTTTCCCGATACCTACGGCTTTTGGAAGTGAAGAAGAATATGCCGAAAAGTTTAAAGAAGAACAGTTAATTGAAGAATTCGGAAAAGAACAATACAAAAAATTAGGTGGCGAATATGATAAACTGTTGAGAATAAAGTTTGAATCCGATTATTTGGAGTATTTATCGTGGGAAGGTGCAAAGAAACGCTACGGAGAAACACTAAGCCAAGACATTGAGGAACGTATCAAATTTGAGTTGGAAACAATTAAAAAGATGGGTTTTCCGGGTTATTTCCTAATTGTACAGGACTTCATTTCAAATGCTCGCAAGATGGATGTAATCGTGGGACCGGGTAGAGGTTCCGCAGCCGGTAGTGCCGTAGCTTATGCGCTCGGCATCACCAATATAGACCCGATTAAGTACGACCTTCTTTTTGAACGGTTCCTCAATCCCGACCGTATCTCAATGCCGGATATTGATATTGACTTTGATGATAACGGCAGACAAAAGGTGCTTGACTGGGTAACAGATAAATATGGGCAAGAAAAGGTGGCACATATTGTAACCTTTGGAACTATGGCAGCAAAGATGGCAATAAAAGACGTTGCACGAGTGTTGAAACTTGACTTGTCGGAATCAAACAGATTGGCAAAGATGGTGCCTGAAACTCCGAAAATTACTCTCAAAAAAGCTTACAAAGAAAACCCCGACCTTGAAAAGGAAAAAGAATCTACAAATCCGTTGATAAGAAAAACTTTGCAATTGGCAGAAGTGTTGGAAGGTTCGGTACGTCAAACGGGTGTGCATGCGTGTGGTGTACTCATTAGTCGTGATCCGCTAACCGATCATATTCCAGTTATGGCAACCGAAGGAGAATCATTGCTTTCAACGCAATATGACGGTCATTTTGTTGAGCCTATCGGCTTACTAAAAATGGACTTTCTCGGTTTGCGTACTCTTTCAATCATAAAAACCTGTTTGGACAACATAAAGAAATCTAAAAATATTGACATTGACATAGATTCTATTCCTCTGGACGATAAGGAAACTTTTGCATTGTTTTCGCGTGGCGAAACCACCGGATTGTTTCAGTTTGAATCTCCGGGTATGAAGAAACATTTACGTTCATTGCAACCTACCCGTTTTGAAGACCTTGTAGCAATGAATGCATTGTATCGACCCGGTCCGATGGAATATATTCCGCTTTTTATAAATAGAAAGCTCGGAAAGGAGAAAATAGAATATGACCACCCTATGATGGAGGAATATTTGAAGGACACCTACGGAATCACCGTATATCAGGAACAGGTGATGTTGTTGTCGCGCTCACTTGCAAACTTCACTCGCGGCATGTCCGACTCTTTGCGTAAGGCTATGGGTAAGAAGAAAAAAGAGGAGATGGACATATTGAAAGAGAAATTCTTTGAGGGCTGTGAACAGAATGAAGAATTTGTAAAAGGTTGTCGCGAGAAAAATAAAGATGTGCGACAATTGGCAGAGAAGATTTGGGGAGACTGGGAGGCATTTGCATCCTACGCTTTCAACAAGTCTCACTCCGTATGCTATGCCTATGTGGCTTATCAAACCGGTTATTTGAAAGCCAATCATCCGGCAGAGTTTATGGCTGCAAACCTTAGTAACAACCTTGCACAGATTGATAAGGTTAAGACGTTTATGGAAGAGTGTAAACGCATGGGGTTAAATGTGCTTGCTCCGGATGTGAATGAATCCTATTTGGATTTTGCCGTGAACTCAACCGGCGACATTCGGTTTGGACTTGCAGCAATAAAAGGTATAGGTGAAGGTGCTGCCGATAAAATTATCGAGGAACGACAGAAAAACGGTAACTATAAAAATGTTTACGACTTCTTTGAACGTATTGACTATAAGTTTGTCAACAAAAAAGCTTTGGAAAGTTTAATTACAGGTGGAGGTTTGGATGGTTTCGGCTACCACCGTGCGCAGTATTTCCAACTATCCGACAAAGCGACTTCAAAACTTGAAGACCTTATAAATTATGGTCAAAAGAAACAAAAAGATTCTTTTACAACCTCTCTTTTCAGTGATATGGAGGGCTACGAAGTGAACACCCCCGATATTCCCGATTGCACTCGTTGGTCTGATTTGGAAACATCGAGCAAGGAAAAAGAGCTTATAGGAATTTACTTGTCGTCTCATCCTCTTGACAGCTATAAGTTTGAAATAAATATGATATGCACCCCTTTATCTGTCTTGGCTGAGAATTTTAATTCAATGAACGGCAGAGAGGTAACGGTTGCCGGCATAACTACTGACATGCGTACAGGCAGAAGTCAGAAAGGTTCCGACTATGGTTTCCTAACTTTGGAAGATTTCAACGGCAAATATGAGTTTGCCTTTTTCGGAGAGAAATACATACAATTTCGTAACTATTTCATAAAGGAAACCGGTATATACATCCACGGTCGGATACGTCAGCACAAATGGAAACAGTCGGAAGTTGAATTTGATATTCTTAGCATAGGATTATTGTCGGAGTTGGGCAAAAGAATGATTAATTCCATTACGCTTGAAGTAGACGTGAATATGATTACTTCGGAAAATTTGCAGGATATAAAAAAATATCTGCACAGCGGCAAACCGAGTAACGAACAGGAAGAGGTTATGAGCAAACCGTTGCGTTTCGTGCTTCATGAAAACGGTAACAACCCCGTTAAAATGTTCTCTCGCACTTGTTGTATGGAATGTTCCAAAGAGTTGTATGAATATTTTGAAAATAATGATGCGATAAAAATGAAAATTGGCTAACTTTGCCTAATACTTGAATTTTTGTAAACTATAAATATATAAACTATGGCTATTTCAATTAATGATTCAAACTTTGAGGAAGTTGTGATAAAATCATCAACTCCGGTATTAGTAGATTTCTGGGCAGAATGGTGCGGACCTTGCAAAATGATGCTTCCTATTGTGGAAGAATTGTCTGCTGCTTATGAAGGCAAAATGAAAATTGTAAAGGTTGACGTTGACAGCAATCCGGGAACTGCTGCTAAGTACGGTATCCGAAATATTCCTACACTACTTTTCTTCAAAAACGGTGAAATCGTTGATAAACAAGTGGGAGCTTTACCCAAATCACAGTTGGAAGATAAAATTAAACGTCTTCTATAATCCTGAATGGCAATAACCAACTTACAGGAGATTATACATTATGAACAATTCGACAATCTGGAGTTTATAGCTTCTCGGATTGTCGAAGGGTTTATTACGGGGCTTCATAGAAGTCCTTATCACGGGTTTTCGGTGGAATTTGCCGAGCATCGTGTTTACAATAGTGGAGAATCCACGAAACATATTGATTGGAAATTGTTTGCACGCACGGAAAAATTGTTTGTCAAACAATATGAGGAGGAAACCAACCTGCGTTCCTACGTCGTTTTGGACACGTCCTCGTCTATGTTGTTTCCGTATCATGCGGACAACAAGGTGTCAAAACTCCATTTTGCCGTTTATTGTGCAGCAGCATTGATTTACATGTTTAAGAAACAGCGGGATGCTTCCGGTTTGTGCCTGTTTTCCGATAAAATCGACATTCTTTCCGATGCGTCTCTTGCCACTACTCATTTTCAGATGATGTATTCACAGTTGCAAAATTTACTTTCGGAAGATGCAATCAGTTTAAATCGCGGCACAGCCACTGCCGATGTGCTTCATCAGTTGGCAGACACTATTCACAAACGTTCACTCGTGCTGATTTTCACTGATATGTTTTCTTCCGGCAATTTGGAAGATATTTTTTCTGCTCTTCAACACATACGTCATAATAAGCACGAGATCATAATATTCAATGTAAAGGATAAACAGAAAGAGGAACAATTTCAGTTTTCAAATCGTCCGCACATTTTTGTCGACATGGAAAGCGGAGAAGAGATTAAGTTTTCACCTAATGAGATTCGTGAAACATATCGTCGCAAAATGGAGGAGTTATATAGGGAAATAGAGATGAAAAGCCGCCAATATAATATTGACTACGTTGAAGCCGATATAAACAAGGATTTTCGCGAGGTGCTTTTACCTTATTTAATAAAGCGAAGTAAGTTGTTTTAAATTCGGAGCATTGTATAGGCGCATCTCACAAAAGCATTGAAAACTATTTGATAAGTAAAGTTAAGAAAACTACCTTTGTGGAAATAATTTAAACTTAAAGCGTATGAAATTTTTGATTACAACGGCTATCGTACTTCTTGTCGTTATTGGTTTGAAAGCACAGGATGCAAAGACTATTTTAGATAAAGCAGCTCAAAAAATAAGTTCCTACAAATCAATAGAAGCCGATTTCGACTTGACGATGGAAAACACTGCTGAGAACATTCAGGAAAAATATTCGGGAAAGGTCTACATGAAAGGTAATATGTATAAACTCGACATAATGGATGTGGTTACGTTTTTTGACGGTGAAAACATTTACAGTTACATGCCGGAAGTGCAAGAAGTGAATGTGAAAATGCCGGATGCAGGCAGCGAAGAACTTTTAAATCCCGCAACCATTTTTAATATTCATAACACAGGTTTCAAGCAAAAACTTGTGAGCGACCAAAACAACGAGGCTTACATAGAATTGTATCCTAACGATTTGGGTAAGAACTTCACAAAAATAGGTGTTCTTATAAATACGAAAGAAAACTTTCTTCAAAAGATTACATCTTTCGGCAAGGACGGTAACAACCTTATTATAACTATTAACAACGTCAAACAGCCCGCAGAAATTCCGGCAGATTCTTTCTTCACATTCGACACCAAACTTTATCCGAATGTTGAAGTTATCGACCTCAGGTGATTACATACGTTCCGGCATTTCAACGCCGAGCATACTCATAGCATTTTTGATTGCTTCTCCCGATTGTTTTGCCAATAATAGTCGGAAATTGCGAAGTTCTGCGTTTTCCTCCTTTAAGATGGTGAAATCGTGGTAGAATTGATTGAATTCCTTAGCCAATTCGTATGAATAATTTGCCAGCAGGGCAGGACTGAACGATGCGCCGGCTTCACCGACAACTGCCGGTAGTTTGGTAATCGTTTTAATCAGCGATTGTTCTTTTTCGGAAATCTCAACGGTAGTCAAACTGTCTGCAACGGCTATTTGCAGATCGTTGGCTTTTCGCATAATGCTTTGTATGCGGGTGTAGGTATACTGTATAAACGAACCGGTGTTTCCGTTGAAGTCGATAGATTCTTTGGGATTGAAAAGCATCGTCTTCTTGGGGTCTACCTTTAATATAAAGTACTTCAACGAACCGAGAGCAATCTTGCGATAAACGTCTTCGGCTTCCTCCGGTGTGTAGCCGTCCAATTTGCCGAGTTCCTTAGATGTTTCCCTTGCAGTGTCGATCATTTCCTGCATTAAATCGTCGGCATCCACCACAGTTCCCTCGCGTGATTTCATCTTGCCTTCGGGCAGTTCGACCATCCCGTAGGACAAATGTTTGATTTTATCAGCCCAGTCGAAACCCAACTTTTTACAAATCAACGAAAGCACTTGAAAATGATAATTCTGTTCATTACCCACAACATACACCATTTCATCCACCTTGTATTCCTGAAAACGTTCATAAGCGGTGCCTATGTCTTGGGTCATGTAGACGGAAGTTCCGTCATCGCGAAGCAGCAACTTATGGTCAAGTCCGTCGGCAGTCAGGTCAGCCCAGACACTGCCGCTTTCCTTTCGGTAAAGAACACCGTCTTTCAAACCCTGCAAAACGATGTCTCTACCTTTTTTGTAGGTTTCCGACTCGTAGTAAATCTTATCAAAGCTCACGCCCATCAACTTGTAGGTTGCATCAAATCCTTTCAACACCCAGTCGTTCATGCGTCTCCACAAAGCAACGGTTTCCTCGTCGCCCGCTTCCCATTTTCTCAACATTTCTTGTGCTTCGAGCATAATAGGAGCCTGTTTCTTCGCAGTTTCTTCGTCCGTTCCCTGAACCGTTAATTCGCTTATCTCTTTTTTATATTCCTTGTCGAAAGCAACATAATAATCGCCTACGAAATGGTCGCCCTTACTGCCGGTGGATTCGGGCGTGGCACCGTTGGCAAACCTTTTCCATGCCACCATACTTTTGCAAATATGTATGCCGCGATCATTCACCAAATTCACCATAATGACGTTGTGTCCGTTTGCCTTTTGAATTTCCGACACTGCCCAACCCAAAAGATTGTTGCGGATATGCCCCAAATGTAGAGGCTTATTCGTGTTGGGAGAGGAATATTCTATCATATAAGTGTAGTTTGTCTTTTTGTCCGCATAGCCGTAGCATTTGCAATGTGAAGCGGCATTCAGAAGTCCTATCCAGTAAGCCGAAGAAATCACAATATTCAGGAAACCGTTTATCACATTGTAATCCTTGATTTCGGAGATATTTTGTTTCAAATACTCACCAAGTTCCTTACCCGTATCAGCCGGTGATTTCTTTGAATAGCGAGTGAACGGAAAAACAACCACCGTCAAGTCGCCTTCAAAATCCTTCCTTGTGGGTTGCAATTGCACTTGTTGCCCTTCGATTTCAACGCCGTAACACGCTTTAACAGCTTCTGTTATCTTTTCAATCAACAAACTTTCTATGCTCATTTTCTTAATTTTTAATGTAGACGAATTCACTATTTCTTGCCTACTTGTTTATTGTCCGCAAAGATATATTTTATTGCTTATTCACGCAATAGCCGACTAATTTCCGTGGTGTATGATGTGTGTACGGGCGGGGTTTGCCTAACCATTTCGTTCGTCCTCAGACTTTCCCAAGACCTCCATCAACTTGTCCGCATCGGGTAGTATGCCTTGGTACTCCTTCGGCAGTTCCTTTGCCATTCGATATGTGGCGACACCCATCGGTTTGGATGTATCCCGAAAGGCAAACTCCACTTTCTCTTCGCTTTGACTTTTGCACAGTATTATGCCTATCGAGGGTTTCTCGTGCGGCATCTTGACATAAGTATCGAGAGCCGAAAGATAGAAATTCAACTTACCTGCATATTCGGGCTTGAACTCGCCCCGTTTCAACTCCACGGCCACAAGAGCCTGAATGCGACGATTAAAGAACAGTAGATCAATAAAATACTCTGTCCCATCCACGATGACTCGGTATTCCTGCCCAATGAAAGAGAAATCACTGCCGAGTGTCATAATGAATTTCTTGATATTGCGAACGATGTGATCCGAAAGCTCGCGCTCGTCGGTCTCATCAGGGTCTTCGATATTGATGTAATCCAATAGATACTCGTCTTTGAATGAGCGGAGTGCCTTGCCTCGAAAATCGGCATCCGAGATTGTTACAGCAAAGTTGTTAGCGATTTTTCCTTCACGAGCATACAGGTCGCTTTTGAGGTTGTATTTCAACTTCTCGACGCTCCAAAACTCGGTGGCACACTTC
The DNA here is from genome assembly GCA_031262745.1 of Culturomica sp. Taxonomy (GTDB): domain Bacteria; phylum Bacteroidota; class Bacteroidia; order Bacteroidales; family Marinifilaceae; genus JAISHE01. The sequence continues at coordinate 37,805 of JAISHE010000019.1, forward strand.
TGTATGTAGAATAGGCGTTCATCTTCGCTACTTGTTTTATGCAAAATCGCCATGTGATGCGTAAAACCGACAGAGACAAAACACCATAGCATTGGATTGGTTTCCAATTCGCCAGCTGACAACCGGCGAATTTGTATATCGTTATCAAACAGCACCTTCAAATCGCCAGTCGGTAACTGCCGATTTGGAATAAACCCTTTCCATGCTTCATAAAATTGACGCATATTTTTGATATTGGAAACGGCGAACCCTCTTAACCCCGGTAATTCTTTTTGAAGTTGCGCCGATATGGTTTCAATGGCACCGGTTCCCCAAGTGCCTGTACGACTGTTGTTCGAGATGTATTCCCCGATACCGAAATAAAGCATCAACATTTCACGATTCACCAAAACAGCCGCATTGTACCGACTTTTGAGAATCGCCTGCTTTATGGCTTGGATAGCCTCGGAATAGTTGTTTATCGTTTGCTGTATCATATATTTAGGTTTGTGATAAAGATGCAATGATTTACTATCCGCAAAGATAATCAAATCCCGTATATAGAGGATCTATGCGTTTTCTAAACTTTTACGAAAGTCGAATGTTGTTGTATTTCAAAATCACAACAAACTGAGTAAAAGCATCTTGAAGTTCACATAAACATAAATCCTTGCCTGAAAGGCGAAATTTTCGTAACCGTAGGTCAAGCGAAGCGCGACCTACGGCAATTCCTGCGAACATGCCCGCATGTAGGGGCGTTGCATGCAACGCCCGAAAATATATACCGACATCATCTACGAGCGTATGCCATACGCCCATACATTACAGGTGTTGCGGATATTATATTGTGTGCCATGAAAAAATTTCTAACATTATTTTGCCGATATTCAGAATTATTTTTTACATTTGCATCGCAATAGTTTCCTTGCAAAAACCATGGTTAATTTCGCCTCTTTTTTTCCCTTTTTCGGTCTCTTCCGTTTTCATATTGATATGATGTAATTGTTTAAAAATATTGCAGTTAGCTTCTTTTTCAACCAAACCGA
>JAISHE010000060.1 GCA_031262745.1 Culturomica sp.
AATCATTTGCTACGTGTGGTGATTGTTTTAAAGATTCTCGCGATGGTCAATCTTATCCCACAGTAGAAATCGGCGAGCAGTGTTGGATGGCAAAGAATATGAATATAGGTGAACGTGTAGCCGATTCAGATCTCACAACTCATCAGCGAGCGGGTATTCAAAAGATATGTTATGATAATTTGGAAAGTAATTGTGATACTTACGGTGGTCTTTATAACTGGGCAGAGGCAGTAAATGGGGAGCAAACCGCTTCGGGCGCAATAGGTACTGCAACCGACTTTAATAAAAAGTGTGCAACCGACGGTAGTGGACATACGCAGGGTATTTGCCCCGACGGTTGGCATGTTCCAAGCAAAACGGAATTATATATTGGGAGTGGAAGTAGTGGGTGGAATTGGATTATGGGTGGGCTCCGGTTTTACACCGGTGGTTTCATGCGCCTTGGTTCGGTCGGATACTGCTGGTCGTCTTCAGAGAATAGTGAATCGAGTGCATGGTTCAATGATCCGGGCCGCCAGACCACTGAAGGGAAGTCGTACGGCTTCTCCGTCCGTTGTCTTTTAAATTAGGTCGATAATGGAAAAATTGGGTTATAAATTAATGTCGGTGAGTGACTCATTAGTGTTGGTGAGTGACTCATTAGTGTCGGCGAGCGACTCATTAATGTCGGCGAGCGACTCATTAATGTCGGCGAATCTTTCGCCGACATTAATGAAAGTATTTCAAACTCGTCCTAATAGTGGGCGATATTTATTATAAAGTATTAATTATTAAATTTTTATGTCATGAGCAGTAGACTTGATTTTATTCCGGGCGCAGATGCCCAATTCAACATCTGGCAAGGTGTTTGGTTCAATTCAATTGAAAAGAATGCGGAAACGTGGGGAATCCCCTCCGATGTGGTTTTAACAACGTCGGAACTTAAAAGTAAGTGGGAAACCACGTATTCTGTAGTAGAAAATCCCGTAACAAAGACGAGTATCACGGTACAGTCTAAGAACGTTGCCCGAAAGGAGTATGAAAAACAAGTGCGTATGGTGGTGAAGTACTACATCGCCTACAATCTAAAGGTGAGCGATGAGGATAAAATGGCAATGGGTTTGCCGCTTCATAAGACCACTCGCACGCCTGTTCCCGTTCCTGACACCGTTCCCGACGTAACGGAGATCGACCGCAACAAGATTCGTTGCCTCACCATTTCTTTCCGTGATTCGGGTAGCGACCACCGCGCCAAACCTGCGGGCGTACAGGGAGCAGTGGTGAAATGGATAGTGAGCGACACTCCTCCCACAAGTATCAAAGTGTTTACAAATTCGTTATTGGATACCAAATCGCCCATAACGTTGGATTTTGAAGAAGAACAGCGCGGTAAGGTTGTCTATTTTGCTCTCGCTTGGCAAAACACCAAAGGCGAGATGGGACATTTCGGCGAGATACAAAGCAGCATAGTGCCGTAGACTTTAGAGATTAGAGATTAGAGAATAGAGCGTAGAGTGTAGCAGATGGACTTTTGTCCGAGCGGATTAAACTTTTTTAGTAAGTGTTTGAGGTTTATGAAGCAAGAACAAAGTTCATCTGCTTTTTTGTGGGCGGGGGTAAGGCTTAATTGTTAAAATTGCATTCTGTCGCAATGTGGCAGTTTTAGGTTACGACTTCACAACTTATATCAGCAACCCATTCAAATAGCTATTCACTTGCTCAAAGTTGCTGAGTTTAACCACGCTACTTTTCTCACTCACTTTCTTCTCTTTCTTCTGTGTCCTGCTAATTGCATCGAAAACCATTTGAATATCTTCGGAGACATTAACGAGGGAGATTTTTATATCAGAGGAGGTGGTATTTTTCAAAAACACATTATAGAACTCATCTATAAAACTGCGCGTAACGAACTTTACATTCGCAAAGTCAACAACAACCGACTTTTCATTCATATTTTGAATGAAAAGAGACAAATCGCTCACAGCCAATCTCGATTTAAGGTCGGAACTTAGGATAGTCGTTATGTCAATAATAGCACTCATGTCGGCAAAGATAGTATAATTATTCGAGATAATGAATGTAGCTAAATGCTTTGTTATTATACGGTATACGGAAGGCAATTATTGTTCCGTTCCATCGGAATGTAGTTTCTGTGTGCATAGCCTTCCATGTGAGCCAGAAATTCGCTACGCCTCATATCATCGGGGATGATACCGTTAGGAAAATGAATGATATTCAAATAAGCCGGAATATTCACACAATTTATCTGCCGACGGCTCCCGTATAAATAGACCATCATAGGCAAGACAAACATGGGCGAGACCCAAGACGTGGAGACAAAGTCGATGGTTATGTTGTCATCGTCGCTCTCCTCGATCTGATTGATAATCTCCAAAACGGGCATCAACCCATTAAGCAGTTTATCGTCCTGAATATTGATGTTTTTTTGAATAATCATGCTCCTAAGCATTTTTGCAAAGATACGATTTTTCTTGTTCGCTCTCTTTTTTAGTAAGTGTTTGAGGTTTATGAAGCAAGAACAAGGTTCATCTGCTTTTTTTGTGGACGGGGTTCCGTAGGGGCGTTGCATGCAACGCCCGTGTGCTGTGCATATTTGTAGGAGCTGTCGGAGGCTGTATAGTTGAACGGGAGCTACGCTCCTCACCAGCCGACAAGCCGGATGGTTAGTAGACTGCGCTGCCTCCGGCAGCCATATATGGCATACGCCAAAAAATTAACAATGGATTGAAATGCCCCTACGACATCGACATCGGGCGTATGCCATACGCCCGTACAATGCGGGTATTGAGGGTTTTACGACAACACTTCTTTGAAAATGTCGGCAATGCGGGATGCGTAGGAAACAGTAAGGTGGGAAGGTTTGCGAGTAACGGCTTTTTTGTTGCCGAAAGGGATAAAGATTTGAGTGAAACCGAGTTTTTCGGCTTCCGCAATGCGTTGATCAATGCGACTCACGGCACGAATTTCGCCGGAAAGTCCCACCTCTCCTACGAAGGCAATGTCATGAGAAATCGGCGCATCGATATTTGAAGAAAGTATCGCCATGACCACCGACAAATCCAAAGCAGGGTCATTTACCCTGATGCCGCCGGCAATGTTCAGAAACACGTCTTTTGCAGCCAAGCGGAAGCCGACACGCTTTTCAAGCACCGCAAGCATCATGTTCAATCGGCGTGTGTCATAGCCGGTGGCGGAACGTTGCGGAACGCCGTAGGCAGCAGTGCTAACTAATGCCTGTACTTCCAACAATATCGGTCTCACGCCCTCCACAGTTGCCGCAACAGCTATACCGCTAAGATTGTTATTGTAGTTAGACAGCAAAAGTTCCGAAGGATTTGCTACCTGTCTCAAACCCGATTGCAACATTTCATAAATACCAATCTCCGAAGTGGAACCGAAACGATTTTTAATAGAACGCAAAATACGGTACATATAATGTTGGTCGCCTTCAAATTGCAAAACCGTGTCGACCATGTGTTCCAAAATCTTAGGACCGGCAAGTTGACCGTCTTTTGTGATGTGCCCTATTAGAATGCTCGAAATAGTGTTCTCTTTTGAAAATCTCAGAAGGGCGTTGGTACATTCGCGTATTTGTGAAAGACTTCCCGGAATGGAGTCAACGCTTTCGGTCGACAATGTTTGTATGGAGTCGATTATCAATAGCGCAGGTTGCAAAGCACGTGCATGCTCAAGCACGGTTTCCAAAGAATTGCCGGAAAGGAAGAAACATTCGTCGTTTTCCATTTCCAATCGCTGTGCACGCATCTTAATTTGTGCGATGCTTTCTTCGCCGGACACATACAAAATACGTCCGAGACTGTTTTTGAGCGCAAATTGCAACACTAATGTCGATTTACCTATACCGGGTTCTCCGCCCAACAAAACCATAGAACCGGGTACCAAACCGCCACCTAACACACGGTTAAGTTCGTCGTCGCCCGTATTCATGCGTGCATCGGCGTTGATTTTCACCTCCGAAAGCGTGAGCGGTTTGCTTTGCGAAGAGGGGGCTATCAGGGAGTTGCGACGGCTTTTCTCGGTAACAACTGTTTCTTCATCGTAGCTGTTCCACTCTCCGCAGGTGGCACATCGTCCCACCCATTTGGATTCCTGTGCACCGCAATTGCGACATGTGTATATGGTTTTAGCTTTTGCCATGATTAAAAGAACTCCTCTTCTTCTTCGGTTCCGTATTTACGTATTCTTTCACGTATTTGCTGTTCGTCTTCGGAACAGTTGAGATTTATCTCCATCCCCGGCGGTCTTTCAAAGGGTGTGCCTTTAAATTTCAATTGCGGGTCGTTGACCACTTTTTGCATGAACAAACCCCAAATAGGCAAAGCCATGTTGGCACCTTGACCGTGTGCAAGAGTTTGGAAATGTATGGAACGATCTTCCGCACCAACCCAAACACCGCCCACCAATTCGTCGGTGATGCCCATAAACCAACCGTCGGCATGTTCCTGCGTGGTACCCGTTTTACCGCCCATAGGGTTGCGCAAGCCGTAGCGAACAATCAATCGACGTCCCGTGCCTTCCTGCACAACACCTTCCAGCAAGTTGGTCATCAGATAAGCCGTTTTGGCGGTGATAACCTCCTTCGAGCGTGGTCGAAACTCCGCTATCAAGTTGCCGTACTTGTCTTCTATGCGCGACACTACCAACGGTGAGTTGTAGACACCTTTGTTGGCAAATATCGAATAGGCTGCCACCATTTCTTTAACCGATATTTCCGACGTTCCGAGAAATACGGCAGGCACAGGGTCAATAAAACTTGAAATGCCCATTTTATGAGCCATTTGCACAACAGCTTGGGGTGTGAATTGCTTCAACACCCATCCGGAAATGTTATTATTGGAATTAGCCAAGCCCCAACGAAGGGTAACCATTTCTCCGGCACGTTTATTACCTTCACGAGCCGTCCACGTTGAACCGTCGGGCAACACAAATGTTTGAGGAATATTCGGCACTTTATCGCAAGGACTGAAACCTTCCTGCATGGCAAGAGTGTAGAGTATCGGTTTAATAGTTGAACCTACCTGCCTTTTGCCGAGACTAACCATGTCATACATGAAATAATTGAAATTGGGACCTCCCACATAAGCCTTCACATCACCGTCCTTAGGATCCATCACCATAAAACCCGCACGGAAGAAAGCCTTATAATGCTTCAACGAATCCATAGGCGTGAGAATGGTGTCTCTAACACCTTGCCAAGTGAAAATCTTCATCTTCACCGGTTTCATAAATTCCTTACGTATTTCTCCAAAAGATTTTCCTTCGGCATTCATTGCACGATAACGGTCGGTGCGTCGGATAGCACGGTTCATTATCGCTTCAACTTCTTCATTCGAAATATCATTTGAGAAAGGCGGGTTACGCTTGTCGCTCTTTTCATTATAGAAAAGCGGTTGCAAATATTTCGACAGGTGATCGACAACAGCTTCTTCCGCATACTTCTGCATACGGGAATTCAGAGTGGTGTAAATCTTCAAACCGTCGGAATAAATGTCATATTTCTTACCGGCAAAATTTGTGTTCTTATTGCACCAGCCGTAGAGCGGATCGCTTGCCCAAGCAATGGAATCCATGCGAAACTGCTCCTGCGCCCAACGACTGTAATTTTTGCGTTCCGGTTTCTTTGCAGTCATGTAGATCCTAAGATGCTCACGGAAATAAGTTGCCAATCCTTCCTTATGGTCTTCTCTGCGAAATTTCAAGGCGAGAGGCAAGCGTTGCAACGAATCTCTCTGAGCAAGCGAGATTTTACCGTATTTAGCCATTTGTGAAAGCACCACATTACGGCGTGATAACGTTTCCTCCGGTCGGCGCACGGGATTAAAAAGTGCAGGATTTTTTGCCATGCCGATAAGCATTGCTGCCTGTTCCATGCGTAACGAATCAAGACCGGATTGAAAATAGATCTCCGCTGCGGAGTTGATACCAACGGCGAGATTAAGAAAATCGAACTTATTGAGATACATTGTGATGATTTCTTCTTTGGTGTAGCTGCGTTCCAAACGCACGGCAATCACCCATTCCCTAAATTTGCGCACCACAAATTCCAGAGAATTCCGGTTAGGTTCACGCGGGAAAAGCATTTTTGCAAGTTGTTGCGAAATCGTACTGCCGCCACCTGAGGAAGAGGTACTGCCCGAAAGCAATCCCTTGAAAACACGCATCAATCCTATGGCATCAATGCCGCTATGGTCGTAGAAACGCACATCTTCCGTAGCAACAAGTGCATCCACCACCGATTGAGGAATCTCACGATATTCGGTATAGCGACGGTTTTCGCTACCGATAAAATAGCGATTCATCATAGGTCCGTCCTCAAAATAAACTTCGGATGCAAAACGATTATTGGGGTTTTCAAGTTCTTCAAAAGTGGGCATGAAACCCAACTTGCCCGCCGAAATCAGGTAGAAGAAAACCACCGTAAGCAACAGAAAAGCGAGGAATGAACCCCAGAATATGAACAAAAACTTTTTACAGCGTTTAAACATTGTTTATTTGTATTCGTCCCAACTTTTTATGGCAATATCCGATTTATCCAACTTGCAAATAGCCGTGATAAACGTGCTTGCAAGACGGGCATTCGTGAGTAACGGAATATTGTAATCCACTGCCGCACGTCTTATCTTGTAGCCGTTGTCCAATTCCCTTTGCGTAAGGTTTTTGGGGATATTTATAACCATATCTATTTTTTTATTTCTCAAATACTCCATTATGTTCGGTTCCATTTCCTCGTCGGGCCAATGCAGCAGAGTTACGTCCACTCCGTTTTCCTCGAAGAATTTAGCCGTTCCGCCGGTTGCAAAAATGTTGTACCCTTTCTCTTTCAACATCAACGTTGCTTCGAGAAGTTCAATCTTTGAACGGGCGGGACCCGAAGAAATAAGAATGTTTTTCTCCGGTATCTTATGTCCTACGGACAGCATGCTTTTCAAAATGGCTTCGTAGTAGTTTTCACCTATGCAACCTACTTCGCCCGTTGACGACATGTCGACACCAAGCACCGGATCGGCTTGCAACAAGCGTGCAAACGAAAATTGAGAAGCTTTAACTCCCACGTAATCCAAATCGAAAACGGATTTATGAAGTTCCTCAACGTTTTCTCCGAGCATGATACGGGTAGCCATTTCCACGAAATTGTATTTTATAACTTTCGACACGAAAGGAAAGCTGCGTGATGCCCTCAAATTACATTCGATTACTTTTATATCATTGTCCTTAGCAAGGAATTGCATATTGAAAGGTCCGGAAATGTTGAGTTCCTTAGCCACCATTCTTGCGATCTTCTTAATGCGTCGTATAGTTTCAATGTAAAGTTTTTGTGCGGGGAAAACAATGGTAGCATCACCGGAATGTACACCGGCAAATTCAACGTGCTCACTTATGGCATACGCTTTCACCTCTCCGTCCTGAGCTACGGCATCAATTTCCACTTCCTTTGCCTGCTGTATGAACTCGGACACCACCACAGGATGTTCCTTCGACACTTCCACCGCAAGTTCAAGGAAATGCAGCAGTTCTTCCTTGTTTGACACCACATTCATCGCAGCACCGGATAAAACATAAGAAGGACGTATCAACAGCGGGAAACCCACTTCATCTATAAATTTATAAATTTCTTCTATCGTGCTCAATTCACGCCAACGCGGCTGGTCTATTCCGAGAGAATCGCACATGGAAGAAAACTTCTGACGGTCTTCGGCACGGTCGATGGAAAGTGCCGACGTTCCCAAAATAGGCACATGCTGATGATAAAGTTTCATCGCAAGGTTATTCGGGATTTGACCTCCGGTGGAAACGATAACGCCCTTAGGCTGTTCCAAATCCACAATGTCCATCACACGTTCAAACGAAAGTTCATCGAAATAAAGACGGTCGCAAGTGTCATAATCGGTGCTCACGGTTTCGGGATTATAATTTATCATCACCGAACGATAGCCCGATTTCTTAATCGCATTGATTGCGCTAACGCAACACCAGTCAAATTCAACACTGCTACCGATTCTGTATGCGCCGGAACCTAAAACGATAACCGAACGATAGTCGTGTTCATACACTATATCCGTTTCCGTAGCGTTGTAAGTGGCATAAAGATAATTTGTCTTAGCAGGATATTCGCCGGCAAGAGTGTCAATTTGCTTTATGACGGGAGTTACTCCGATTTCCTTACGATATGCTCTCACTTTAAGCATATTTTGGTGAGTGCCGGAAGTGTCGTCATCTTTTATAGTTAAACGTGCAATTTGAAAATCGGAAAAACCCATTTGCTTTGCCTGTCGCATCTTGTCGGGCGTTACGCCTCTAACCGTTGAATACTTTTGCAGTTCTTCCTTCAAGTCGTGAATATTCTTCAATTTTTCGAGAAACCAACTGTCTATTTTAGTTAGTTCATGTATTCTTTCAACACTGTAGCCCTGATTGAATGCACTTTCAATTGCAAAAATGCGTTTATCCGTAGGATGAGACAATTCTTCATCCACATCTTCTATTTTCGCATTATTACATACAAATCCATGCATCCCCTGACCCACCATTCGCAAGCCTTTCTGTATAACTTCTTCAAAGGTGCGACCGATTGCCATGATTTCTCCTACACTTTTCATAGAAGAACCTATCACTTTCGACACTCCTTCAAATTTGCTCAAATCCCAACGAGGTATCTTGCAAACCACGTAATCCAATGCCGGCTCAAAACAAGCAGTGGTTACTTTGGTTACGGAGTTCTTTATCTCGTGCAAACCGTAGCCCATGCCGAGTTTAGCCGCAACGAATGCAAGCGGATAACCGGTGGCTTTGGATGCCAATGCACTCGAACGCGATAAGCGTGCATTAACTTCTATCACTCTATAATCTTCCGAATTAGGATCCAAAGCATATTGCACATTACATTCACCCACTATGCCGATGTGGCGAATAATTTTTATGGCGATGCTGCGCAATTTATGATATTCGCTGTTGGTGAGAGTTTGCGACGGAGCCACTACGATACTTTCGCCCGTATGTATTCCGAGAGGATCGAAGTTTTCCATGTTACAAACGGTTATACAGTTGTCATAACCGTCTCGCACAACTTCATACTCCACTTCTTTCCATCCTTTCAACGATTCTTCCACAAGCACTTGGGGAGAATAGGAGAATGCACTCGCCGCCAATTTTTTCAGTTCTTCCATGTTTGAACAGAAGCCGGAACCGAGACCGCCAAGTGTGTAGGCAGCACGTATGATTATCGGGAAACCGAGTTCTTCGGCTGCATGCAATGCTTCCGACATATTGTTGGCAGCTATGCTGCGCGGTGTTTTCACATCTATTTCGTGCAACTTTGAGGAAAAAATCTCACGATCTTCGGTGTCGATAATCGCCTGCACCGGAGTACCCAACACTTCAACATCGTATTTCGCCAAAACACCTTTCTTGTAGAGTTCCACGCCGCAATTCAATGCCGTTTGACCGCCGAATGAAAGTAATATCCCGTCGGGACGCTCTTTTTTAATGACATCTTCAACGAATTCGGGAGTAACAGGCAAAAAATAAATCTTGTCGGCAACGCCTTCGGACGTTTGCACGGTGGCAATATTAGGATTTATCAAAACGCTGTATTTCCCTTCTTCTCTTATCGCCTTCAATGCCTGCGAACCGGAGTAATCAAATTCACCGGCTTCACCTATTTTCAACGCTCCGGAACCGAGCAAAAGTATCTTGTTGATTTCTTTCATTTCGTGCTGTCTTTAATGTTTTCTATAAACTTGTCAAACAAAAATTCGGTATCCAAAGGTCCGCTTGATGCTTCGGGATGAAACTGTGCCGAAAAAAACGGTTTTGTTTTATGTCGGATACCTTCGTTTGTGCCGTCGTTGACGTTCACAAAAAGCGGTTGCCAATCCTCAGGCAAAGTGGCATCATTTATTGCAAAACCATGATTCTGCGAAGTGATGTAGCATCTCGCATTGCCGGGTGTCATCACAGGTTGGTTGTGGCTGCGATGACCGTATTTCAATTTGTATGTTTCCGCACCGGCAGCACGTGCCATAATCTGATTACCGAGACAAATGCCCATTATAGGTATGTTCTTTTTTAGCGATTTGCGTACATTTTCAATAGTAGCTTTGCATAGAGCCGGGTCGCCGGGACCATTGGAAAGGAAAATACCGTCGCAATCTTCGTTGGAAAAGTCATAATCCCAAGCTACACGTTTCACGGTCGTGTCCCGTTTCAGCAAACAACGAATTATATTGTACTTCACACCGCAATCCACCAAAACCACTTTGTATTTTCCCGTGCCGTATTCTTTTGTTTCTTTCGTGGACACTTGTGCCACAAGATTTTCTTTATTCGGGTCGTAGAAATCTATATCTTCTCCGCTAAATACAATCTTACCGAGCATAGAGCCGTGTTCTCTCAATTTCTTGGTCAAAGCTCTGGTGTCTATTCCGAACAAACCGGGCACTTGCTCTTCTTTCAACCATTCACCCAAACTTTTCTCGGCATTCCAATGACTGTAAGCAAAAGAATAGTCGGAAATTATTAATCCCGTGCAATGTATTTTGTCGGACTCAAAGAATTTCGGAAGTCCGTTTTCTTCTGTTTTCACAGGCACTCCGTAGTTACCGATCAGCGGATAGGTGGGCACCAAAATTTGTCCCTTATATGACGGATCCGTTAAACTTTCAGGGTAACCCGTCATTGCCGTGTAAAAAACGACCTCTCCCGATACTGATTTTTCATATCCGAAAGAGGTCCCCTCAAAAACGGTTCCATCTTCAAGAACCAGTTTGGCTTTTTTTAAATGTTGCATGGCTTTATTTTGTATTCAAAATACCTTATATATAAATTTCGGCAAAGGTAATCATTTTTCACCGAACAGCAAATGAACATCATTACCTAATTTCTACCGATGTATTTACGCAATTCAAACTCTTTTCAGTTTTTTTTCGGATTTTATATGTAATTTTAGCCGCATTATAAAATCTGTTGCAAAGATGAAAGTACTGATTATAGAAGATGATCCTGATCTGAGAGAAATTATGCAAAAATTTCTTACCAAAGAAAAATACATCGTAGAAACCGTCGCCAATTATAAAGATGCGTTGATAAAGACTGCCGATTATGCGTATGATTGCATTTTGTTAGACATCATGCTGCCGGATGGTAGCGGACTTGATTTGTTGCGCAAGTTGAAGGAATGGCACAAAAGCGATAGCGTTATCATTATTTCCGCCAAAGATTCGCTCGACGATAAAATCACGGGCTTGGATTTGGGTGCCGACGATTATCTTGCAAAACCGTTTCACCTCTCGGAATTGAGTGCACGCATCAGAAGTCTCATGCGGCGCAACAAATTCAAAGGAGAAATGTTGATTGAAGCAGGTAATCTGAAACTTCTCCCCGACAATCATGATGTTACCGTAAACGGCAAATCTCTTGAACTAAACAGAAAGGAATTCGATATTTTAAACTATTTCCTTTCGCGCTCAGGGATGAACGTAAACAAGTCCGACCTTGCGGAATCCGTTTGGGGCGACCATATAGATATGGTGGACAACTACGATTTTCTATATGCACAAATCAAAAATCTTAGAAAAAAACTCAAAGAATCCGGCGCCGGCATTGACATCAAAGCAGTCTATGGCTACGGTTATAAATTGATAGAAGAATGAAACTTGTTAATAGAGTAATTACACGCCTTTCCGTTGTCCTGTTTATCATATTTACGATATGGGCAACCATGTTTTATTTTATTATAATCGATGAAATAAACGATGAAACCGATGATGCTTTGGAGGACTACTCCGACCATATCATTCAACGATTTCTTGCCGGTGAACAACTGCCGGCAAAGGACAACGGCACTAATAACACTTACTATATCATTGAAGTGAAACCCGAATATGCCACCGTAAACAAGCAAATCAGCTATTCGGAAGATATGATGTATCTCGAAAGTAAAAACGAATACGAACCTGCAAGAGTCTACAAAGCTATTTTTAGAAACAAGGATAATCGATACTTTGAATTGACGGTGGCAATCCCGACCATCGAGAAAGCCGACCTGCAATTGACTATTTTGTGGTGGACTGTGGGGATATATCTGCTCCTGATGTTGGCTATTATCATTATAAACGCATGGATTATTTCAGGCAATTTCAAACCGCTTTACCGACTTCTCGAATGGCTTAAACACTACGAAATCGACAAGCAGATACCACCTTTGAATAATCCCACACGGACTACGGAGTTTGCCGAATTGAACAAGGCTATTCTGCAAAGTGCCGACAGAAATAATGAAATCTACGAACAGCAAAAGAATTTCATTGGCAACGCTTCCCACGAGTTACAAACGCCCCTTGCCGTGTGTCTGAACAGATTGGAAATGCTCACCGAAGACGAAAGTCTCACCGACAAGCAAATGGAAGAAATTGAAAAAGTGAGGAGAACGCTCAACCAAACGGTGAAACTAAATAAAATACTCCTTCTTCTCTCAAAAATCGAAAACGGTCAGATTCCCGAACCGGAAGACGTCAACATAAATGTATTAATAGCCGACTTGCTGGAAAGTTATAGAGATGTTTTCGACTATAAATCAATAGAAGTTTCCATACGGGAAACCGACACTCTGCATCTGAATATGAACAGAGGTTTGGCTTCTGCCATGTTTAGCAACCTCTTGAAAAATGCCTTTATCCACACCACAACCGGCGGACGAATTGAAATAGAAATACAGTCCGATTGGTTTGTAATCAGCAACACATCCTCCGTCGAAGCTCCTCTGCCGGCAGATAAAATCTTTGAACGTTTTTATAAAGGTAACAACAGCGAAGGCAACTCCGGTCTCGGCTTATCATTGGTGGCTTCCATTGCCAAACTGTACGACTACGTCATTTCATACAATTACCTCACCAAGAAATCCATGCACTCCTTCTCCGTCGCCGTGAAACCATCCCCCCGCAAGGGATGATGTGAATAGCATAGCATAGTGCTAAGCTCTAATTTTCATCTTGATATGGTTGTTCAAAACAAAAGATTATATACCTTTGCACCATAAGTCATTAAAATCATGACATTGATAGATAATAATATACAACCGATTACCGATTTATGTAAGAAACATAAAGTGAATAAACTTTTTGTATTCGGTTCTATTCTCACCAATCGATTTACCGATAACAGCGATATTGATTTGACGGTAGACTTCAATAAATCGGAAGTGAATGATTACTTCGATAATTATTTTGACTTTAAATACTCCCTTGAAGATTTATTAGGCAGAAAAGTTGATCTATTAGAAGAAGAATCCATCAAAAATCCATACTTAAAGAAAAATGTCGACGACACCAAAACTTTAATTTATGGAAGATAATTCAAGGGGATAATACACTTTTGAAAGAGATTCACAATATACAGAAGGAGGATACGTTTATAAATTAGCCAATAATCAGGCTAATTATAGCACCGAGTATGGCACCAATAATGGCAAATGCCAAACTGCGCCTATTTTCTTCTTTCGATCTTTTTCGGGCTAATTGGTTTGCATGTGCCAACCCTTGTGCACTGTTTTCAATTAGTTTCAGTACATCTCGATAAGCCAAAATAGCCTCTTTATATGCGGGATATGACTTTTCTTTTTCGGAGAAAGAATCCGCTTCAGCTAATTTAGCTTGTTGAGACTTTGACTCGGCTGTCTGTTTCAGTTCAGTAAATTCGGGCAAAAAATGACCATTATCGACGATGATAAGATTTGTATTTTCATACTGTTTTTCAAATTGCTTGACTTCGTCGAAATAATAAATTAACATTATTTTATAACAATCAAGAATTGCTCTTGTAATATGATTATGAGCTTGTTTTAAGTCATTATTGCAGTCAGATTCATCTCTCCCAACCATAAAACATCGTGCAATATGTCCAAAACACGCTCTAATTTCATTTAAGACCTGCCCCGGAAATTCGCCTCTTAGGGCTTCAACGACAGAAATTGACGGTTGTAACTTGTTGTTGTATTCTTTGAAAAGATCAAACAAGTCTTCCTCTACAGATTTAGGAAGTTGTATTATATCGGAATCACTTTCTTTAATGTTTTTCATCAATACCAAATCTGGCGTTAAACTCGGCGTCAATATCTTCCCTAATCACTCTGCCCATCGCTAATAAAGGATTACCACGAACCGGAATTCGTGGGTCGGGCTCTCCTAATTGTAATGTGGTTCCGAGTTTATTTTCGATGATTCTTTCGGTCTCTTCCGAATCTTGTCGTATTATATCGGCAACAGACATACCCACAATACTTTCAATAAAAGCATCAAATGGGTCGGTTTTTGTATTTCGCAAAGACATTAAAAAGAATTAAAATGAATTATATGTGCAAATGTAATCTCTTTTTTTGAAATTGCAAGCAAAAAAACACCAAACTCACTATAATTCATTTACAGGTCAAAAAATCCTTATATCTGTAAACACAAGACGGAAAGGAAGCGATATCAAACACACACACTTTTTATAGCAAGTTTAATGCTTTTTTGGTATGCCCCACTATTGTTATTTGCTACTATAATGGCATATCCGGCTGCCGTAGGCAGCGCAGTTTAGTAACCGGCCGGCTTGTCGGCTGGCGAGTAGTGTAGCTCTCGCTCAACCGTGCTGCCGTAGGAAGTTCCTACTAACATGTTCGAAAACTCTCCGGATGTAGGGGCGTATGGCATACGCCCGATGACGATGTTGTAGGGGCAACCCTTGTGGTTGCCCTATTGTTTGTTACCTCATTGTTATTTATTTGGGTATTTGGGACAACCACAAGGGTTGCCCCTACAGAATACCCCACTAATTCAGCAAACAACGGACGGACATGCCGATCGACTTAGGACGGCCGTTACGGTAGGTTGAAGACGAACCAATGAACAGAGCCCGGTGCCACGCATTGGAAGAATCATACTCTGATGACGACCACCAGAAGCCATAAGAACCTAAATAGGCACCCGAGTAGCCACCCGGAAGTCCACTCCAACCACTATTATTAGTGCCACCACTCATAGTTTCACTCTTTAACTGAGTGCCCTGATCTGTATCGCGACTCCAATGATCCCCATAGACATCTGCCTGAGCCTGTGTCATACCAAGATACATCTCCAAAGTCTTAAACTCATCATCGCTCGGAACATGCCAACCGTCAGGACAAATACCTTGTGTAACGGTATAACCTTTACTGTCCACGACGCATTTCTTTTTACCAATATTTTCTCCATAAACAGTTTCCCACCAATTATAAAGTCCTCCGTAAGTATCACAGTAAGTTTCATTATCATAATGGCATATCCTTTGAATACCCGCAGTATTTTGTGTACTTGTCCCTCCACCTACCCGCTCGCCAACATTTATATTAGCTGCCATCCAACACTGCTCACCGATTAGAACTGTAGGATAAACCTGTCCGTCGCTACTATCGGTAAAATCATTTTCGCAAGCGAAAGTAATTTTAGACGGTGTGGCAGGACTTACGGAAACCGTTAAATCTGATGTATTCTTACATCCCGAAATCTCAACGCTGCATTCAACTTCCATATCCCCGTCCGTAGCGGCAGCATTTACAAAATCACTATATGCAGGTGTATAACTTGCTCCGGTTTTCGTGCCCGTTTGAGTCGTCCAAGTGAAAGTAGGAGATGGCGTCGCTATGTAAGATATGCTTGCCGTTACCGTACCCGACGATCCGCAAGCATCAAGACTCAATGTTGTCTTATCAAGAGTTATATTCAAGTTGTTAACAATTGTAGACACCTCTGCGCTCTCCGCCTCACCCAAAGAACTCACCGCCTTACGCTTAAACTTTACGGTTATCCCTGTTCCGGTTATAGAAGTCAAGGGCTTATAACCCTGCAAATCCGCTGAAACTTCATCGGGAATTAAACTCCAAGTCGTGGCGGCTGCCTCCTTAACATACCAAACATAGTTCATTTTCATATTCATCAACTCCCCGTTCCAAGTTACGCTTGCAGGAATACTGTCTCTAACGTTAATCCCGTCGGCACAGCTTATCGGGGACAATGTGATTATACCCTGATCAACCGTTACGCTACCGCCAAACGTGTGAACAGCACGAAAACCAACGGTGCTATCCCTTGTGTCGGTAACCGTGGCTCTTGACCTGTCCGAAATCTTTAACTCATCAGCGTTTGTACTCGCAAAACTGCCACCCTTAGCAATAAAAGAAGAAGCTGTGTTAGCCCAAATACTTGTGGCAATGTCGCTTGTTCCGTTTGCGTTTATTGCACCGTTGCCGTGAGAAGTGTAAATGTTGTAAGTGTTAAAAACCGAATAGGCATTTACGGAATAGCAAAGCTCAGCAACATTGCCGCTCATCTCCATCAAACCCCAAAACGTTGCACCTGCCTGAGCTTGCGTAGAACTTGAAGTGCCGAAAGAGGCGCTGCGAACAGGTCCGAATCCGCCATTATTGTAATTAACATTATTCGCTACCGAAGAAGGTTGCTCATTAACTCTACCCGAATTTGTGATACCGCTCAAACCGTTCACTCCGCTTGCTGAGTTCCAAACATACTCGCCCGCAACAGCTGCCTGAGGATAAGGTCTGCGGCAAGCCTTTTCATATTCCAATTCGCTCATCGGACGAAGGCATGCCCAATCGCAATAAGCCAACATATCCGAAAAAGTTAGATAATTGCAAGCTATACACTTACCGTCATCCTCTCCGAAATAAGGCTCGGCGGGATTAAGGTTGCAACCGAAAATCGCAGGCTTGTTAGAGGTATTGGAAAGCACACAAATACCGTTTCTGTAACTCGGCTGCGATTTATCACCGAATACATACTCTCCGACTTTCAATTCGGCAAGATTATTGCCGATACGTGCCTGCTGCTGAGTTCGTGTCAAAGTATTGAGAAAACTTACATACTGTTCCTGACTAACTTCGTATTTCATAGAGTAAAAGCCTTTATAACCTTTTGGGAAATTGGCAGAAGTTGTGGAAGGAAGGCTTTTGTAAGTTCCGACTGTGCTGTTTTCAACAGTGTAAACATTCAAAGCATCCTCACTGTTGACGGCTATCGGCGCACCGGTACTGCCACCGAGACGATTAGGCGTGGCACCGTCGCCAAGATAATAACCGCCATAAGGAATGTAAACCATTTCAACGGCAGAAAGAGAAATGAAAATGTCGCCTCTTGAAAAATCTCTATCCGTAACAGTGCTTAAATTTGTTTTCGGAACTTTGACTGTAAACGTCTTATCTCTAACGTTTCCGGCATCTTTATCCGCACGCATTAAGAAAACTCCGCCGGCATTGTTTGCATCAATGTTTCCGGCATCATACGTGAAGCCCGAAGGCATTATATGACCTGTGGGTGAAAGCTTTAAATGGTTCCATTCACCTTTAGTACCCTTGCTGTACTTCCCAAAAACCCAAACAGCATCCCAATTAAAGTCATCGCGCCACGAGTGATCCCAAGACAGTGAAAATGAAATCATTACAGTGTCGCCGTTTAAAACAACATTCGGTTTTGAGTTAAATCTCACATTATTACCCAAAACACTTGTGCTCAGCAGAATACAGGCACAAATTAAAAAATTTCGAAATACATGGGTTTTTGAGGCTCAAAAATCGGTGAAAATCAAGGAAATCGGTTCAATTGAAAAAGAAGCTAACTGCAATATTTTTAAACAATTACATCATATCAATATGAAAACGGAAGAGACCGAAAAAGGGGAAAAAAGAGGCGAAATTAACCATGGTTTTTACAAAGAAACTATTGCAATGCAAATGTAAAAAAAATTTCTTAGATAACGCACCTTTCACCCTGATTTGTTGACTAATACACCTACCTCTCCCACTTTGCAAGGTGTAGGCAGAAACTTGAAAATTAGCATACTAAACCTGAAATCGAGTATACTAAAATCAGAATTGAGTACACTAACTTTGGAAATTAGTCCACTAATTTTACGATTGAGTACACTCATTTTGGAAATTAGTCTACTAATTTTACGATTGAGTACACTAATTTTGGAAATTAGTCTACTAATTTTAGTTGGAAGTACCCTATCAAAGTAGTTGCGTATGCCGCACGCCAAAAACGACATCATTGGATTTCATTTGATTTTCACTACTTTTGCACGTCAAAAAGATATTTTATAACCTTGCACGATAGAAATAATGAAATATGAACTTTATAGATACCCATTCACACATATACAGCCAAGAATTTGAAGAAGACAGGGATGAAGTCATACAACGCTCCCTTGAAGCCGGAGTAGACCGCATTATAATGCCCGACGTGTGCTCTGCCGAACGACATCTCCTATCGGAAACAGCTCAAAAATATCCCGACATAACCTATCCCATGATCGGCTTGCATCCCACAGAAGTGAAGGATAACTATAAAAAAGAATTGCAGGAGATAGAACATCTGCTCGGTGTGAACAAATACTACGGAATAGGCGAATGCGGACTGGATTTATATTGGGATAAGACTTACTACAAAGAACAATTCGCTGCTTTTGAACACCAATTGAATTTGGCAAACGACACGCAACTGCCTGTGGCTATACACTCAAGAGAGGCTATAAAAGAAGTACTTACGATTTTGCGAAAGTATCCCTATATTAAAGGTATAGTACATTGTTTCTCCGGAACCGTCGAAGATGCCCGCATGGCAGTGGAACTCGGTTACTATCTCGGAATAGGCGGAGTGGTTACCTTTAAAAAAAGTAACCTGCCGGAAATTGTTGCCGCCGTTGGCATTTCAAATATCCTGCTTGAAACGGATGCACCTTATCTCGCACCTGTTCCACATCGCGGAAAACGAAATGAAAGTGCCTACATCCCCCTGATTGCTCAAAAAATTGCAGAGATAACAGGAGAAGATTTGCAGATTATTAAAGAAACCACCACAAAAAATGCCGTGAAATTATTTAATCTGCCCGATATAAATTAATTTTGGCGCAAACTAAGACCTTGATGTGAAATAGTATGAAAAAATCGGTTTTAATAATATATACCGGAGGTACAATCGGAATGATTCGCGATCCTAAAACCGGTGTTTTGTGCCCTTTCGACTTCGACCAGATAAGTGATAACGTACCGGAAATAGGTAAGTTCGATTTCAAAATCGACAGCTACGCTTTGCCGCAATTAATAGATTCTTCCAATGTGAAACCGCAAATGTGGGTAGAACTTTGCAACATCATCATGAAGAACTACAAAAAGTACGACGGTTTCGTGATACTTCACGGTACCGACACAATGGCGTATTCCGCATCCGCACTTAGTTTCATGCTACGAAATCTTGCGAAGCCCATAATCTTCACCGGCTCACAACTACCGGTCGGCACTATTCGCACCGACGGCAAGGAAAATCTTATCGCCGCACTGGAAATTGCCGCCGCTTATGACGGAGAACAAGCAATAGTGCCGGAAGTGTCGATACTTTTCGGTTCCAAACTTTTTCGAGGTAATCGCACAACTAAATTTGATGCGGAAAACTTTGATGCCTTTGAGTCTTTCAACTACCCTGCTTTGGCAGAAATCGGTATACACATAAACTACAACAGGAAAGCGATTAACTATTCAACTTCAACGGATATACATTCCGACTTGGAATCATTTACCAATCTGTCTACCGACATCGCAACCCTAAAGATTTTCCCCGGAATAACCGATGAAGTGGTGCAAACAATATGTAATATAAAAGGTATGAAAGGTATCATACTTGAAAGCTACGGTTCGGGCAATGCACCCACCGACAAAAAATTCATTGAAATAATCAAAAATGCAATCGATAGAGGAATCATTGTTTACAATGTTACACAGTGCTTGAAAGGTCGCGTGGACATGGGACGCTATGAAACAAGTCGTGAATTGCTAAACATCGGTGTATGCAGCGGTTACGACATAACATTTGAAGCCGCCGTCTCCAAGATGATGTATCTTATCGGCAGATATGAAAATGCCGACGAAATAAAAAAACAATTAAAAATAGGACTAAAAGGAGAATTAACTAAAAATGATGTTGGTTTTTAACATTTTTTTTATACCTTGCAGCCTGTTTTTCTATGGAAGTCAGATGTTGAAATTTTCAGATTAATAAAAAATATTAAAGAGTTAAAAATTAATTATTTATAAACTAAAAAACCAGTTACATCAATCATGAAAAAACTATTTGCATTAATAGCTATTTTTGGATTACTTACGTTTGGAGTATCATCCATGCTGAGCGCTCAGGAAACAACTCCTGCAGTGGAAGAAGAAGTTATTGTCGGAGAAGTAACAACTAATCCTACGGATGTCGAAGAAGGCGACGTTATTGAAAGCACTTCATTGCATGCTGCCATCAAGACTAAATTTATCGAAGGTGGTGCGGGCTTTATGGCTGCTATCGCTATTTGTTTGATTTTAGGTCTTGCAGTAGCAATTGAAAGAGTTATCTATTTGAACCTTTCAGACACAAACACAAAAAAAATCATTGAAAAATTTGAAGATGCCTTAAACAATGGCGGTATCGAAGCAGCAAAAGAATTTTGCCGCAACACCAGAGGTCCTGTTGCCAGCATCTTTTATCAAGGTCTTTTGCGTTATGACCAAGGTATAGACATGGTTGAAAAATCAGTCGTTTCCTACGGTTCTGTGCAAATGGGTCTGATGGAAAAAGGTTTAACATGGATCGGCTTGTTTATCGGTATCGCTCCTATGTTAGGATTCCTTGGAACAGTTATCGGTATGATCGGCGCATTTGACTCTATACAAGCTGCCGGCGATATGAGTCCGACATTGGTAGCAGGAGGTATTAAAGTGGCTTTGATCACTACCGTTGGTGGTTTGATTGTTGCTATTATCCTTCAGGTATTCTTTAACTATTGTACATCCAAAACAGAAGGCATCGTTAATAATATGGAAGATGCATCTGTTAGTTTATTGGATATATTAGTGAAATACAACACAAAAAATAGCTAAGACTTATGATGAATTATGAGAAAATATTAAAAATATCCACTCTCGTATTGTTCGTTGTTACAGCGGTGATTTTGATACTTTTCATCTTCGGAGGAGAAGTACCGAATCAAGTTTACTACACCCCTGTTTACACGGCTGCTATACTTGATTGGGCGTATATTCTTGCAGCAATTGCAGTTATCGCAGCTCTCATTTTCCCGATTATAAGACTTTTCACAAGACCTAAACAAGCTATGAAGAGTTTAATCGGAGTGTTAGCTCTTGTTGTGATATGTGGTATTGCTTACTTAATGTCCGACGGAACGCCGTTGAATATCGTCGGTTACACAGGAGAGGATAATGTACCTTCAACATTGATCTATACGGATATGCTTATTTATACGATATATCTGTTGTTCATTGTACTTGTTCTTGCACTTATAGGTACGGAAGTATACAAAAGATTAAAATAACCCTGTTCGGTACAGAATAAACAGTAATTAATATGGCAAAAAAAATACCTGAAATAAATGCGAGTTCTACGGCAGACATTGCGTTTTTGTTGCTGATTTTCTTTTTGGTAACAACTACAATGAACGTTGACTCCGGTATGTTCAGAAGATTACCGCCATTTCAACCGGACAACACGGAAGCCCCCAAAATTGCAAAAAGGAATATCTTGCAGCTATTGGTTAATAGATATAATGATGTCTTGCTTGACGGAGAAGAAATAGACGTTAAAATGGTGAAACCAAGAACCATTGAGTTTTTGTTGAATGCCAATGACGATCCTACTTTGCCGGAAAAAACCGAAAAAGAAATAAATCTTCTCGGTGTTGTAGAAATTTCAAAAGGAATTGTTTCCTTACGAAATGACGTCGGTACATCTTATGAAACTTATATAGCGGTGCAGGATCAACTTGCAATGGCTTTTAACGAAGTTCGCGACATGAAAGCAATGTCGAGATTTGGCAAGAAATATCTGAACCTCACGGGTGAACAACAGGAGGCTATTAAGAATTGGGTTCCAATGCAAATATCAGAAGCAGAACCTAAAAAAGTGAAAGGGAAATAATATGGCAAAATTTAAGAAAAGCGGTAAAAGAGAAACGCCTGCGATTTCAACGGCTTCATTGCCTGATGTTGTGTTCATGTTGTTGTTCTTTTTCATGGTGAGTACCACTATGCGTGAAGTTACTCTTATGGTTCAAAACAGTTTACCTCAGGCTACACAAGTGGCTAAGTTGGAAAAGAAAGCGTTGGTAAGTAATATTTACGTCGGGAAACCGATACCGGCATATCAGAAAGCTTATGGCTCTGAGCCGCGTATACAGTTGAACGATAAATTCGCTAACTTGGAAGACATTGTTACTTTTGTTGTTGCCGAAAGGGAAGCTCGAAACGAAGAAGATCGCAATAGCATTACGAACAACTTGAAAGTTAATTCCGAAACAACGATGGGTATTGTTACCGACATCAAGCAGGAATTACGTAAGGCTAATTCTTTAAGAATAAATTACGGTGCTAAGCAGAAAGTGTCTTATTAATCCGTGTTTATAGAAATTAAAAAGGGGGCTTTTGTCCCCTTTTTTTATACCTTTGTGTTTGCCGAAACATCAGCTTATAGTAGTTGCTTTGATTGCAAAAGATTTGCGATGATGTGGTGGCAATGCAGGTCCCGTAGTTTAATGGATAGAATGAAGGATTCCGGTTCCTTTGATATGGGTTCGAATCCCGTCGGGATCACAAAACGGTTTTTGACAGTTGTGAGTTATAATAGCGGGCATTTCCCGTTACCTCTTCGCCGAGCCATTCCGGCTTTTCAAACGGCTCATCTTCACTTTTCAATTCGATTTCGGCAATTATAAGAGATTTGAAAGGAGCATGAAATTCATCAACTTCAAATGTGTGATCTTTAAAAGGCACATAGTAACGGGTTTTGTCGATGATTATACCTTCACAAAGAGTAAGAAGTTCCGAAGCTTCGTTAACCGGTATTTCTTTTTCCCACTCGTAGCGAGAAACGCCGGAGATGTCTGAAGTGCCTTTTACGGTTATAAATGCTTTTTCCCCTTTTATTCGTACGCGCACGCTGCGCTGCGGGACAGACGAAAGATAGCCTTGACGTATGTTTACGGAAGATGTTGCTTGTGATTTGAAATCTCCTCTCACTAAGAATTTTCTTTCGATTTCCGTATTCATGCTTGACAAAAAGTTAGCTAAAAATAAAGGGGAACGTTTAAAACAATTCCCCTCTGAAAACTTACATCAAAAATCGTGGGCGCTGAGGGATTCGAACCCCCGACCCTCTGGGTGTAAACCAGATGCTCTGAACCAACTGAGCTAAGCGCCCTTGTCGTTTGACGGCTACAAATGTAGTGCTTTTTTATTTCCCTCCAAATTTTTTTAATGATTTTTTATATTTGATTTTTGAAATTATTCTTTCTACCTTTAAAGCCATAAATATTGAAAATTTATTCTAATGGAAAATCAAGTAGTTCAGAGATTAATGGACTTCATCAATGAAAGTCCCACAAATTATCACGCAATTCTTAACGTAAAGGAACAATTAGTAGAAAAAGGATTCACGCAATTATTTTCCGGTGATGTCTGGAAATTGGAGAAAGGTAAGAAGTATTTCATAACTAAAAATCATTCGGCACTTTTTGCTTTTGTAACCGGAATGGGAGATGTTGCAAACGGTTTTAAGGTTATTTGTGCACATAGTGATTCGCCTACTTTTAGAATTAAACCTAACGCAGAGATGACGGTTGAGGGTAAATATCTGAAATTGAATACGGAAGTATACGGTGGCCCTATTATGTACACATGGTTTGATCGTCCTTTGTCAATGGCTGGTAGAGTTTTATTTAAAACGGAAAATCCGTTGAAACCCGGAGTTCATTTTGTGAATTTTGATTACCCTTTGATGATTATTCCTCATTTGGCAATACATTTCAATAGAGCGGTGAACGAAGGTAATGCTCTAAGTAAACAGAAAGATATGTTGCCGGTGATAGGAATGATTAACGAGCATTTTGAAAAGGACGGTTTTATTTTAAAATTGATTGCGGATGAAATGAATGTGAATACGGAAGATATTCTGGATTTCGATCTCATGTTATATCCTTATCAGAAGGCTACGTTAGTGGGTGTGAACAAAGAATTTATTGCTTCTCCGCGTTTGGATGATCTTGCAATGGTGCATGCGGGTGTGGAAGCGTTACTTGCTTCCGATGGTGGTGATCAAACTAAGGTGCTTGCTATTTTCGACAATGAAGAGGTTGGTAGCGGTACCAAACAGGGAGCAGCTTCACCGGTTTTGCGCACTTTAATTGAGCGTATTGTTTACAATTTAGGTGGCGGTCAGGAGGAACTTTATCGTGCAATTCATAAATCGTTTATGATTTCTGCCGATATGGCGCATGCGTTACATCCTAATTATCCGGAGAAACATGATCCGACTAATCATCCCGTGCTTAACGGAGGACCGGCGATTAAAATAAATGCCAATCAGAAGTACGTAACCGACGGGGATTCGGCTGCGGTTTTTGAAACTTTGTGCGAAATCGCCGGTGTGCCTTATCAGAAGTTTGTAAACCACTCGGACATGGCAGGCGGTTCCACGCTTGGCAATGTGTTGCTTACACAAATGGAGATGAGAGGTGTTGACGTAGGTAACCCGATGTGGGCGATGCACTCGGTTTGTGAAACTGCCGGAAGCGAGGATCATGCTTATATGATTAAGGTGATGACTGCTTTTTATAATGTGTAATCTGTTCTAAGTGATGCACGAGCACGGTCATTCTCACAATCAATCAATACAGTTCGACAGTCTCAACAGAGCTTTTGTAGTAGGCATCGTATTAAATTTTCTTTTTGTTCTGATTGAATTCGGTTCCGGAATTTGGTTGGATTCTCTTGCGTTGATTTCAGATGCGGGTCATAATTTGAGCGATGTAATAAGCCTTATCGTTGCTTTATGGGCGTTTCGACTTATGAAAAAGAAGCCGAATGAACATTTCACCTATGGGTATAAGAAGAGTTCTATTTTGGCTTCTCTTTTTAATGCTTGCGTTTTACTTATTGCGGTGGGTTTTATAATTGCCGAAAGTGTCAAGAAACTCAATGCGCCGGAACCGGTGGAAGGAGATATGATAGCCTTAGTTGCCGGTGCGGGCATTGTGATAAATGCTCTCACAGCTTTGCTGCTCATGCGTTACAGGAAGAAGGATTTGAATGTGAAGGGTGCATATCTTCACATGGTTGCCGATACGCTTGTTTCCGTCGGAGTTGTGATTTCCGGTATTATCATAGGTGAAACGGGCTGGTATGTGATTGATCCTTTGATAGGAATTGTGATTGGGGTGGTGATACTTGTTTCCACTATCGGTTTGTTGCTTTCAAGTTTGCGACTTTCTTTGGATGGTGTGCCGGTAGGGATAGATGCGACGGAAATAAAGGAGTTGATGCTTGATGAGGATGAGAGAATTGTTGATATTCACCACATTCATATTTGGGCAATCAGCACAACGGAGAATGCCCTCACGGCTCATGTGGTGGTGAAATCGGCGGATGATATGGAAGATGTGAAATGCGGAATAAAACATCTTTTGCTTCATCATCAAATTTCGCATACGACGCTTGAATTTGAGATTGAGGGTGATGTCAAATGTGATGAAAACGAATGTGATTAAAAAAGATTGTATGAAGATAATAACTTATAATGTAAACGGATTGAGAAGTGCCTTGTCGAAAGGATTTGCCGAATGGTTGGGGCAGGAACAGCCGGATGTGATTTGTTTACAGGAGACGAAAGCTCAGCCGGAGCAGATACCTTTACTTGAATTTGAGGCATTGGGTTATCGTTGCTACTTCTTTTCGGCTAAGAAAAAGGGTTATAGCGGTGTGGCTATTCTCACCCGTATCCAGCCCGATCATGTGGAATACGGCATGGGGATAGAGAAATACGATGACGAGGGAAGAGTTATCCGTGCCGATTTCGGTGATTTGTCGGTGATGAGTGTTTACCATCCTTCGGGTACTTCCGGTGATGAGCGTCAAGCATTTAAGATGACGTGGCTTGAAGATTTTCTTGTTTATGCTAAGGATTTAAGTAAAAATAGACCGCACATCTTTCTTTGCGGTGATTATAATATTTGCCATCGTCCCATTGATATTCATGATCCTGTGCGCAATGCCAACAGTAGCGGTTTCTTGCCGGAAGAGAGGGAATGGATGAGCAGGTTTTTGGATTCCGGGTTTATTGACACTTTCCGTCATTTTCATCCCGAAGAACCGGATTGGTACACTTGGTGGAGTTTTCGATCAAATGCACGTGCCAACAATAAAGGTTGGCGCATAGATTATTGCATGTCTACGGAAGATGCGAAGCCACGTTTGAGAGATGCCTACATTCTTCCCGATGTGAAACATTCCGACCACTGTCCGGACGTTTTAGTTGTAGAGTAGAATATTTAAAATCAAAATATATGAGAATAGTTTTTACACTTTTAATCGTTTTATGCGGTTTTTATTCCCGTGCGGAAGAAGCACGTTTGTTGAGGTTCCCCCATGTAAATGGTGATAAGATTGTTTTCTCCTATGCGGGAGATTTGTATACTGTAGGAACAGGAGGCGGAGTTGCACGCAGGCTTACTTCCCACGTTGGTTACGAAATGTTTGCCCACTACTCGCCCGACGGAAAGTGGATTGCTTTCACGGGACAGTATGACGGCAATACGGAGGTGTTCCTTATCCCGTCGGAGGGCGGAGTGCCTAAGCGTATGACTTTCACGGCTACTTTAAGTCGTGATGACTTGGGCGACAGGATGGGACCTAATAATATTGTGCTCGGTTGGACGCCCGATGGAAAGAATATACTTTTCCGCTCTCGTCGGTATACTTTTAATGATTTCACAGGTCAGCTTTTCACGGTTTCCATTGACGGCGGTATGCCTGTTGAGGTACCTTTGGTTAATTGCGGCTTTGCGTCCTACTCGCCCGACGGCAAACAGTTGGCATATAACTACATCTTCCGTGAGTTCCGCACTTGGAAGCGTTACGAGGGTGGTATGGCGGATGATGTGAGGATTTTTGACTTTGCAAGCGGTGAGAGCGAAAAGATTACCGATGACAAGCGTC
This sequence comes from Culturomica sp., assembly GCA_031262745.1. Classification (GTDB taxonomy): domain Bacteria; phylum Bacteroidota; class Bacteroidia; order Bacteroidales; family Marinifilaceae; genus JAISHE01. Next base: position 27,089 of record JAISHE010000060.1, read on the forward strand.
AGAGTATTTTCCCTATGTGGTCTGCCGACGGTAAGGATATTTATTTTATTTCCGACCGTGATGATGTTATGAATATGTTTGTTTACAATGTTGCCGACAAGTCCACACGCAAGGTTACGGATTTCAAGGATTACGATATTAAATTCCCTACAATAGGCGGTGATAAGATTGTTTACGAGAACGGCGGGTATATTTACCTTTATAATACGGTGAGCAAAGAAAACACAAAGTTGAGCATAAGCATCGACAATGATCAGGTCTACGCACGCACGGAATGGAAAGATGTTAGCGAAGATATTAGCGACTACGATCTTTCTGCCAACGGTGAACGTGTGGTTATCACGGCAAGAGGCGATATTTTTTCAGTACCTGCAAAAGAAGGTATCACCTACAATCTTACAAATTCTTCCGATGCCAACGACCACTCCCCCTCCTATTCTCCCGACGGCAAGACGATTGCTTATATTTCTGATAAGAGCGGAGAGTTTCAAATTTGGTTGCGCAACATTGCCGACGGCAAGGAAAGGCAGCTTACCAAAGATATTAAGACTTATATTTTCGGTCTGCAATGGTCGCCCGATTCAAAGAAGATTCTTTGGTCGGAAAAGAAGAATACTTTGAATATTACTGATGTTGCCACAGGTGCCACTACCCTCGTTGAGGAATCACCCTACGGTCCTATTCGTGTTTATAATTGGTCGCCCGATTCCAGATATATCACTTATGCTCAACCGAGCAAAACCGTTGACTACGTAGTAGTATATGATGTGGCAAGCAAGGAAAAGCATCAAATAACGGATGAATGGTTTGATTCGGGTTATCCGAATTTCAGCAAGGACGGCAAGTATCTCGTTTTTGTATCCTCCCGCACTTTTAATCCCGTTTACGGTAGGACGGAGTGGAATCATGTTTATACAAGCATGGACAAAATTTATGTGTTGCCGTTGGCAAAGGGTGCCGACATTCCTTTTGCACCGAAAAATGAGGAAGTGAAACCGGATGAACCGAAAGCCGCAGCTTCACAGGATACAAAGTCTAAGGGTAAAAAAGAAGACAGTAAGGAGACGAAAAGTAAAGAACAGGTGGTTTACGACTTCGATAATTTGGCAAATCGCATTATCGAATTGCCTGTGAGCGTAGGCAGTTATTGGAATGTTTACATGATTGATAAGAATGTCTACTATTCTCGTCGCGGTCAGAGCTACGTTTATAATCTTGAAAAGAAAAAGGAAACCGGTCTGAACGTCAGCATATTCTTCAGCGCGGGCTACAAGAAAGCTATGGCATATAAGGGCAATCGTCTGCAAATTGTGGATGTGCCCGTTGCACCGGTGGAAATGGACAAGCTCATTTCGCTTGACGGATTAAAACGTGAGGTTAATTATCACGAAGAATGGATGCAAATTTATGACGAGACATGGCGTCAGATGCGTGATTTCTTCTATGCGAAGAATATGCACGGCGTAGATTGGAATGCTGTTTACGAAAAATACAAAGTGCTGATTCCCTACGTAAATCATCGCACGGATTTAACTTACGTTATTGGTGAAATGATAGGCGAATTGAGTGTTGGACACGCTTATTCGCAAAACGGCGAACATCCCGAACCCGCACGGATACCTATGGGATTGCTCGGAGCAAAATTTGAAAAAGATGCTTCCGGTTATTTTAAAGTGGCGGAAATTATGGACGGTGCAAATTGGGACGCTTCTACCCGTTCTCCGCTCACAATGCCCGGTGTAGACGTTAAACAAGGCGACTACATCATCTCTATCAACGGCAAATCGCTCAAAGACGTGAATGATATTTTTGAATGTCTAATAGACATGGCAAACAAGACGGTGGAAATGGAAGTGAACACATCGGCAAATGATGCGGGTGCACGTAAAGTGCTCGTGAAACCGATTGCCAATGAAGCCGACCTCTACTATTTCAATTGGGTGCGCAATAACATTCGTAAAGTGAGCGAAGCCACAAACGGCGAAGTCGGTTATATCCACATTCCGGACATGGGCGTTGCAGGTTTGAACGAATTTGTGAAGTACTACTACCCTCAACTTAACAAGAAAGCTCTAATCATTGACGACCGCGGCAACGGTGGCGGTAATGTTTCACCTATGATTATCGAACGTTTGCTGAGAACTCCCACCTACTACACTATGCACACTAACCAGAAGGAAGGTGCCGTAAATCCGGTAGGTACATTTGTGGGACCGAAGGTGCTGTTGATAAACGAGTACTCGGCATCCGACGGTGATTTGTTCCCCTATCGTTTCAAACACTATAATCTCGGCACCGTCATCGGACGTCGCACATGGGGAGGTGTCGTAGGTTACAGCGGAACGGTTCCGGTGGTCGACGGTGGTGCAATAGTTACGCCTTCTTATGCACCGTTTGCAGCCGACGGTAGTGGCTTCATAATAGAGGGTGAAGGCGTTCATCCCAACATTATGATAGAAAATGATCCGCACAAGGAATATCTCGGTGAGGACGAACAATTAAACAAAGCCATTGAGGTGATACTTCAAAAGTTGAAAGAATTTAAGTTTAAGGAACCTGCCATTCCCGCATTCCCCGACAAATCGGGCAAACATTAAATAGAAACGGCTAATTTACCGACTCAAAGCGTGTCTTCTCAAAGGGCACGCTTATTTTTCACCGTTAGGTCGCCTGCTGTCCCTCAATCTAAGAAATTCAATGTATTATGTAAACCTCATTTCCCACCTAATTTTTCAAACAAAAACAACCTCAGTAGCTCTGTTTTGATTGTACACAGCCAACCTCATTACCTCATTGCGTTTCATCTTTTTTCTTAGTGGTAATCGCGGGATTGCTTTTTATAACCTGAGTTCGGGATAAGAAAAAGTTAAAAAAAGTTGCATAGTTAAATAGAAATAGCTATATTTATAGCTGATAACCAAATAATTAACTATAAAAATTCAACTATGCTAACCAAAG
>JAISHE010000077.1 GCA_031262745.1 Culturomica sp.
CGTTTGGTACGTCAGTGAAGCCGGAGCAGCCGAATGGACATTAATTCCGAATGAAGTGGGTGCGGAATTAAGTTCTTATCAACAGTCGGCTACCGTTAGCGGAGCTTCGATAGCGGTTAAATTTAAACGTAAAGCTGTTTGCTCATTAGGCGAAGCGGAAACGACTGTTTCAACTACTATTCCTAATCTAAAAATTTCATTCAGTCCTACGAGTGCAAAGTTGAATGCTTGTGTTAGAACGACAGTAACAGCAAGCATACCTTATGCCGCATCAACACCAACTTTCACATGGACAACGGAAACGGGAATAAAGACAGGTAAAACTTACACTCCTGTTTACGGAGATTTCACGAGTGGCACTTCAACTAATGGGAATAGGACGATAAAAGTGCAGTCGTTAGTTTCCGGATGTAGAGATAGCACAAACCTGTCAATTTCTATAAGTTTACTTCCTGCAAATTTCACTCAAAATTTCACATTTATAGATCCTCGCGACAGTAAAGTTTATCCGATTCTTAAAATCGGCACTCAGTGTTGGATGACAAAAAACATGAATGTCGGCACACTTGTCACCGGTTCAAATTACTCCACTCATTCAACTTCCGGCATCCAAAAGCTATGTTATAGTAATTCGGAAAGTAACTGTACTACTTACGGCGGACTTTACAATTGGGCAGAAGCAGTTAACGGCGAAAAAGTAGGAACGGGAGCAGCGACGACATCTACTGCAAAGAATATAAAATATGCGGTGGATGGCTCAGGTTACGTTCAAGGTATTTGTCCTGACGGTTGGCATGTTCCGAGTGATGGGGAGTTTAAGACTTTAGAAATGCAACTCGGTATGACAGAATCTCAGGCAGGTGGTACCGATTGGCGCGGTAGTGACCAGGGACGTCAGTTAAAGAGTACTGATTTGTGGACAGCCTATGCTTCCACTTCGGGCACTAACAGTAGTGGTTGGAGCGGACTTCCGAGTGGCTACCGGCATACCTCCGGTGGTGCATTCAACACCGTTGGCACGAACGGATACTGGTGGTCGTCATCACAGAGTAGTTCCTCGAGCGCGTGGCGCTGGCGTCTGGACTACAATGAGGCTCGGGTCAGCCGAGCAACCGTCGATAAGTCGAACGGCTTCTCCGTCCGTTGTTTGCTAAACTAAATTCAATTACGAATTACGAGTTCAGGGGTAAGCGTTGCCGGAGGACAACGAGTCTCTCGCTAAGGACAACGAGTCTCTCGTTATGGACAACGAGTCTCTCACTAAGGACAACGAATCTCTCGTTATGGACAATGAGGTATCTCCGTAGGCAACGCTTCGCTCGCCTGCGGTTATGCAGATGTCGCCTTTCAGGCGAATATAATCGGGCTGCCGTAGGCAGCATAGTTGAGCGAGAGCTACGCTCCTCGCCAGCCGACAAGCCGGCTGGTTACTAAACTGCGCTTCCTACGGAAGCCATATACGCCATTATAGTACATCCGGAGAGTTCGGCGAGTTGATCGGAGAGTTCGGCGAGTTGATCGGAAAGTTCGGCGAGTTGACCGGAAAGTTCGGCGAGTTAACCGGAAAGTTCGGCAAGTTGATCGGAGAGTTCGGCAAGTTGACCGGAAAGTTCGGCAGAACACGATGTATTGGGGGCAGCCCTACGGTTGCGCAGTCATCCGGAGATGGGTTGTTGTTTTATAATGTTTTTTCTTACCTTTACGAGCCTTAATAGATTACGTCTATTTATAAAAAACAGATTTAATTTTAAAATCGGTAGTAAATGACAAGAGATACTTATATTTTAATTGCGTTTTGTGTTTTTATGCTGCTGCTGGGAATGAGAATACGGCAGAGGTGGCAACGAAAGAAAGAGAATCGACAACCTGATGTGAAGATAAACAAGAATCAACGCCCGAAGTTTGCACAGGAGAATGTGGCAGAACCGCCGGAAGTGAAGGCAAGACGTGAAAGGCGTGAAAAGAGGGTGAGGCTTTATACGGGTATACAGCTTGTGGTGCTTCTCGGTTTGATGATTTATATGGTTCCTGCACTTGTTCACGATATTGCTGTGCCTGCACGAATTGAGCCTGAAAACTTTTTTTTACGTTGTTTAATATTTCTACTCACAATTTACATCTTTATTCTCGGCTACATAAAAATGTTCCGGCGTAAAAAGTCTGAAAATCAACAATGAATAATAGATCGGTATATGTAAAACTCTATAAGAAGTCTTAACTTTTTTTAACGGGTTAGTAATGAGTGATTTAATGAGTAATGCTTAATTTTGGTCGTCTGAATTAAAACGAAAAAGAATAAATAAAATAAGTTATCAATAAAAAATTATAAAAGATGGATAGTATTGATATTAAAGCTTTGAACGACAGGATACAACGGGAAAGTTCCTTTGTTGATATGATTAGTTTGGAGATGAATAAGGTGATAGTTGGTCAGAAACACCTTGTTGAAAGTCTGATGATTGGTTTGCTGTCTGACGGACACATACTTTTGGAAGGTGTGCCCGGTTTGGCTAAAACGTTAGCCATAAACACTCTTGCAACGACGATTGATGCTAAGTTTAGCCGTATTCAGTTTACTCCCGATTTGTTACCTGCGGACGTTGTGGGTACCATGATTTATTCGCAGAAGAAGGAAGAATTTATGGTGAAGCAGGGACCTATTTTTGCCAACTTCATATTGGCAGATGAAATCAACCGTGCGCCGGCAAAAGTGCAGTCGGCACTGTTGGAAGCCATGCAGGAACGTCAGGTAACAATAGGCGAAGAAACGTATAATTTGCCGTCGCCTTTCCTTGTTATGGCAACTCAAAACCCGATAGAGCAGGAAGGTACGTATCCTCTGCCGGAAGCGCAGGTAGACCGTTTTATGCTTAAAGTGGTTATCGACTACCCTAAAAAGGAGGATGAAAAACAAATCATTCGCCATAATCTTGAAAAGAGTTTCCCTAAGGCTTCAACTATTTTGAAACCGAGCGATATAAATAAGGCAAGGGAAGTGGTGAAGGACGTCTACATGGATGAAAAGATTGAAAAATATATTATAGATATAGTTTTTGCAACGCGTTTTCCGTCCGACAACGGTTTGGATAAATTCACCAACATGATAGCCTACGGCGGTTCGCCACGTGCAAGTATCAGTTTGGCTAAGGCTGCTAAGGCTTACGCCTTTATTAAAAGGAGAGGTTATGTTATTCCGGAAGACGTGCGTGCGGTTTGTTTTGATGTTATGCGCCACCGTATCGGTCTCACCTACGAAGCTGAAGCGAATAATATTACGAGCGAAGACGTGATAAGTGAAATATTAAATACGGTAGAAGTGCCTTAGTAGCGAGTTTCGGAATGTTGAACCGTTATTAATGAACTTCTACAAAAGTTTAAAGATTTGATTTATGGATGCTACCGATTTATTAAAACGAGTGCGTCAGATTGAGATAAAGACGCGAGGATTGTCAAGCAATATCTTTGCGGGAGAATATCACTCGGCATTTAAAGGCAGAGGTATGACGTTCAGCGAAGTGCGTGAGTACCAATATGGCGACGACATCCGCAACATTGATTGGAACGTTACGGCTCGTCATAATCATCCTTACGTTAAGGTCTTTGAAGAAGAAAGAGAGTTGACGGTTATGCTGCTCGTAGACGTGAGTGCTTCCCGTAATTTCGGCACCGTTTCAAAGTTGAAAAAAAATCAGATTACGGAAATTGCAGCTGTGTTGGCTTTTTCGGCAATGTTGAACAATGATAAAATCGGAGTTATATTCTTTTCCGACCAAATAGAAAAGTTCATACCGCCCAAAAAAGGCAAGACACATATTTTGCATATTATTAGGGAATTGATTGATTTCACTCCCGAAAGTAAAAAGACGAATATTGCCGTTGCGCTGGAATATTTGACTAATTCCATCAAGAAACGTTGCACATGTTTTGTGCTTTCCGATTTTATGGATGAAAACAACTTTGATCATGCTCTTTCCATTGCCAACCGTAAGCATGACGTTATAGCTTTGCGAGTCTACGACCAAAGGGAAACGGAACTTCCGCCCGTTGGGTTGATTTATTTACGTGATGCCGAAACGGATAGGAAAATTTGGGTTGACACCTCCGATAAGAATGTGAGAGAAAACTATCGTAAATATCAATTCATCAAGGAAAAAGAGTTAATATCTTCTCTCAAAAAAGCAGGGGTTGATTCGGCAATGATTAGTGCCGACGAGGATTATGTGAGGGAGCTAATGAAACTTTTTAAGAAAAGAGCTTAACGACGTTTGATGATGAGAGGTTTTAAATTTGAATATATGCGTAGAATTTTACTTGTTTTACTTTTTGCATTATCATCTTTGAGCATGAGCGCACAGAGGATTGAGTACAAATCTTCCCTCGATTCGACATTTATGCTCATAGGCGACCAAAGAAAACTTTCTTTCGAGCTTTGGAGCGATAATTACGTTAAGGTTAAGTTTCCGATTTTTGCAGATAAACAGATTATAGATAGTGTTGAAATAATTTCCGGTCCGGTGAGAGATTCGAGCGAAGATAAAAAGACCGGAAGGTGGCATTTTAGCGAAACCTACGTGATTACGTCTTTCGATACGGGTGTTTATATCATTCCTCCCTTTGAAATTAATGTAGAGAAGGACGGTTTCAACAGCGTTTTCAGAACGGAACAGTTGGAGTTGTTTGTAAACACTTTCAAAATGGACGAAAACGCAGGACTTGCCGATATTGTAATGCCTTTGGATGTTCCTTGGACTTTTATGGAAATACTGATTTATGTTTTGTATGTTCTTGGAGGGTTGTTGATTATTGCCTTGATTGTTTGGTTAATCATAAGACTTAAGAAAGGTAAAGTAGAAGGTGTGTCAGTAAAATCACTTGTTCCTCCGTATATTCGAGCGATTGAAGATTTGAACCGTTTGAAGGAGGAAAAACTTTGGCAATCGGGACATGTGAAAGAGTATTACATTAGGCTGACGGATGCGTTGCGTACTTATATTGAGGATGAACTCCACGTGAATGCAATGGAGCAAACTTCGTTTGAAACATTGCAGGCATTGAAGAATAATCCTTATATTTCCAAAGAGGATTACGAGCGTCTGGGAGAACTTTTGTCCACTTCCGATTTTGTGAAGTTTGCGAAGATGCAACCTTTGCCCGACAGTAATTCCGGAAATATGCAAACGGCTTATGAACTTGTGGAGCATGTACATTTGAAAATAAAGGAGGAGGAATCGAAGGTTACGGCAAATAATGAATAAATTGTAGTGTTATGTTTGGATATACATTTGCTAATCCGGAATATTTTTGGGCATTATTAATATTGCTACCACTTGTTTTGTGGTACATTTGGAAAGAAAAGGATGCTCATGCGGATATTCAATTTTCATCTTTGGCGGCATTTCGCAATGTTAAGAGTGCCGGCAGGATTTGGTTGCGACATCTGTTGTTTGCATTGAAGTTGGCGGCTATTGTGTTGTTGATAACGGCTTTGGCACGTCCGCAATCGAACAATAGTTGGCAAACCTATTCAAGCGACGGTATTGAAATAATGATGGCTCTGGATATATCGGGCAGTATGCTTGCGCGAGATTTTACTCCCGACCGTTTGGAAGCTGCAAAAGAAGTGGCAACCAAGTTTATACTTGAACGTCCGCAAGATAAGATAGGCTTGGTGGTTTTTGCGGGCGAAAGTTTCACTCAATGTCCGTTGACCACCGACCATGCTGTGTTGATAAACCTTTTGAGGGAGATAAAGAGCGGTATTATTGAAGACGGTACCGCCATAGGTTTGGGACTTGCCAATGCGGTTAACCGTTTGAAGGACAGTCAGGGCAAATCAAAGGTGGTGATACTTCTCACGGACGGTGTGAACAATCGCGGTTCTGTGGCACCCGTAACGGCAGCCGAACTTGCTAAAACCTACGGTATTCGTGTCTACACGATAGGCGTTGGTACCTACGGTGAAGCTCCTTCTCCCGTTCAAACGGCTTTTGGTATACAATACGTTAATGCACCTGTGGAAATAGATGAAGATGTTCTGAAACAGATTGCCGTCGTAACCGGAGGTAAATATTTCCGTGCAACGGATAACGAGAAGTTGACTCAAATTTATAATGAAATCGACCAATTGGAAAAAACTAAAATAGAAGTAAAACATTTCAGTAAAAGAGACGAACACTATTTTATTTTTGCTTTGGCAGGTGTTTTATTGTTGATAACGGGTGCTTTGCTTCGTTACACATTATTAAGAAAAATTCCATAATTAAAAATTAATCGGCATGTTCAGATTTGCACATCCTGAAATATTATATTTATTGGTAATTATACCGTTACTGATAATTTTCTACGCTGTTATGCGCAACCGTAAAAAGCGTGCAATACGCACTTTCGGTAATCCGGAACTTTTGGCAGATTTGATGCCTTTGAGTTCACACAAACGGGAAACGTGGAAGTTCTCACTCATTAGTTTGGCTTTGATGTTTTTTGTCATTGCTGCTGCCGGTCCCCAATTCGGCAGTAAATTGCAGCAAGTTCATAAAAAAGGTGTCGAAATAATAATTGCGTTGGATGTTTCCAACTCAATGCTTGCACAGGATATAAAACCAAACAGGCTTGAAAGGGCAAAAATGGCAATATCACGCATGATAGAGAAATTGTCCGATGATAAGGTGGGACTAATTGTGTTTGCCGGTGATGCTTTTGTGCAATTGCCTATCACTACGGATTATTCTTCCGCACGTCTTTTCCTTTCAGGTATCACGACTGACATTGTGCCCGTGCAGGGAACCGCAATAGGAGCGGCAATAAACACGGCGATGAAATCGTTTACTCCTGAAACCGAAACGTCTAAGGCTATTATCATCATCACCGACGGTGAGAATCATCAGGATGATGCGGTTGCAGCTGCCAAAGCCGCACGTGAGCAGGGTATTTATGTGCACACCATAGGCATGGGCTTGGATCAGGGAGCACCTATACCCGAAAAAGGTAAGCCGGGTGAGTTTATGAAAGATGCTTCGGGAAATGTGGTGGTATCAAAATTGGATGAAGCTACTCTTAAAGACATTGCACGGGAAGGCGAAGGTATCTACGTTCATGCTACTAACACAGACATAGGTTTAAATTCGATTGTGGATGAAATCAATCGTATGAATAAATCACTCATAGAGGAAAGAGTTTACACCGATTATGAGGAAAATTTTCAATATTTTCTAATTGCCGGACTACTCGTTTTATTGATTGAGATGATAGTTTCGGAAAGGAAGAATAAGTATATAATGAAACTTAATCTTTTCAAAGTGAAAAAGAAAGGAGATGAGAGATGAGAATGACAGTTTTGATATTGTTTATTACGCTCTGCGGTCAAACACTTTCTGCTCAGCAAGAGCGTAAGTTAATTCGTGAGGGCAATGAGTTTTTTAACAAGAAGGATTTTGAAAAGGCAGAAGTTGAATACCGTAAAGCGATTGACAAAGCACCTAATTCCTACGTTGCTCATTTTAATTTGGGTACAGCCCTTTACAGGCAAAAGAAATATGAAGAAGCTTTGCGTGAGTTTGCTTCTTTGGAAAAAGATGAAACCGATCCTGAACGACTTGGTGAGTTGTATCACAATATGGGTAACACATTGTTTGGCATGCAAAAGATTGACGAAAGCATAGAGGCTTATAAGGAATCATTGAGACATCGTCCGAATTCTAATGAAACAAAAAATAATCTTGAATATGTACGCCGTTTTAGGCAGCAACAGCAACAGAAGCAGGATCAGGATCAGGAAAATAAGAACGGAGGAGATGGTAAAAATCAGCAGGAACAAAACAAGGATGATAAATCTAAGCAAGAAGAATCTAAGAAACAACAGCAAAATCAAAATCAAGATCAAGATCAGCAAAAACAGGAGCAACAGCAACAAAAATCGGAACAGCAGAATGTAAAAATCTCAGAAGAAGATGCAAAACGTTTGTTGGAAGCTCTGCAAAACGATGAAAAGCAGGTTCAGGAAAAAGTTCAACTGCAAAAAGCCGAACAACAAAAGGCTAAGAAAACAAAAATTGATAAAAACTGGTAGAATATGAGAGTATTGGTTTTACTTTTTTTCATGTTTGCAACTACCTTACTTCCGGCACAGGACGTGAGTTTTAAGGCAGTTGCGCCGAATGTTGTGGAAGTTGGGGAACAGTTTAGGATTTCTTATACCTTAAATAAAGAGGGCGAAAATTTGAAAGTACCGACTTTTGAAGGTTTCAACTTACTTATGGGTCCGAGCACAAGTACATCATCTTCTTTTTCAAACGTGAACGGTAGAGTAACTCAATCACAGTCTTACACTTATACCTATATACTTCAAAGCAATGAGAAAGGTGTGAAAACAATACCTGCTGCAACTATTGAAGTTGACGGTAAAACTTACACTTCCAACGTATTGAGCATAGAAGTTGTGGCAAGTAGCGGTAACAAAAGTAGCGGTACGACTTCACAAGGAACGGTGCAACCGGAAAAGAATGCTGCAATCAGCGATAAAAATCTTTTTGTTCTTATAGACGTGTCTCGTAGTAATCTTTACATAGGTGAAGCAGCAATTGTAACCTTAAAAGTTTACACAAAGGTTGATTTGGTGAATCTCGGTCAAACAAAATTTCCTTCGTTTAGCGGTTTCTTGGTGGAGGAGGTACCAACTCCTCAACAGATTTCTCTTAATAGGGAAAATTATAACGGTTCGGTATATAATGTAGGCGTTTTGCGTAAATACCTGCTTTTCCCACAGCATACGGGTGAAATAGTTATCGAACCTTTTGAACTTGAATGTGTTGTGAGGCAGCAGTTGAGCCGTTCCCGCAGTTTTTTTGACGATTTCTTCGGCAATTATCAGGATGTTAGAGTGAAAAGAGTCAGCAAACCGGTAACCATTAATGTTAACGAGCTACCTATTGCAGGTAAACCGGCAGTTTTTAGCGGCACTGTCGGCAGGATAAATATGACTACCTCAATTTCTGCCGATACGGTTAATGTAAATGAGGCTATTACCTACAAGGTAACATTTTCCGGTAGTGGCAACATTAAATTAATAGAAACACCTTCAATAAGTTTCCCTCCTGATTTTGAGAATTACGAACCTAAAATTAACAAAAACATTAAAACGGACGAAAACGGAATGCACGGCAGTGTTACTTACGAATACTTGCTTATACCGAGATATGCAGGTGATTACACTATACCCGGACTACGTTTTGCTTATTTCGATACACAAACGAAAACTTACAAAACTCTTAATGGTAATTCCTACTCGGTGAATGTCAGAAAAGTTGATGGAGTTAGCGAAACTCAAGCGGGTAATACTACCTCCGGAGCTGTTGTGCAATCATTTAAAAAGGAAGATGTTAAATTTCTTGGTGAAGACATACGCTACATTAAAACAGGTAATTTGCATATTCATGACAAGGGTATAGAGTTTTTTAAGACGTTGACTTATTGGCTTCTTCTTGTTGTGCCTTTATTACTTTTTGTGGTTGGGAGCATAATAAACCGTCGCCGGATTAAGGCTAACGCTGATTTGATACGGGTTAAAAATAAAGCGGCAACCAAAATGGCGCGCAAACGCATGAAACTTGCTGCCGTAGCACTAAAATCCCGTAATTCGGAAATATTTTACGATGAGGTGTTGAAAGCACTTTGGGGTTATGTGAGTTATAAATTGAATGTTGACCGTTCGGAACTAAATCGTGATAACATCAGTGAAAAGTTGGACAAGAAGTCTGTTGACGTAGGTTTGATAGATGCTTTTATCGCTTTGCTTGATGAGTGCGAATTTGCACGTTATGCACCCGGAGGCGACACCGAGCAAAAAATGGATGATACCTATAAAAAAGGTATTGCAATTATAACCAAGTTGGACAGGGCGGTTAAATGATTTTAGTATGAAGAAGTTATTGATATTTTGTTTGTTAATACCGTTTGTACAGCAAGTTTGTGCAATGGAAGATACTTTGCAAATTCAGGCGGAGACCGATTATGTCGCAGGTAATTACAAAGATGCGGTTAAGAATTATGAACTTTTATTGCAAAAAGGCGAATCGGCAGATTTGTATTACAATTTGGGGAATGCCTATTTCAAATCCGGTGAGAACAGTCGTGCGATTTTAAATTATGAACGAGCCTTATTGCTCAACCCCGGTTTCACCGATGCTCATTATAATCTTAGAATTGCACAACGTAAGATTGTTGATAAAATAGATGAACTGCCTGAGCTATTTCTGGTTCGCTGGTACAAGTCATTAATTTCGGCTTTTTCTGCCGACCAGTGGGGGTGGATTTCCATTGGATTTTTCCTTTTGATGCTTATTTCGATAGGATTTTTTATCTATTCATCTAATGTCTTTATGAAAAAAACGGGTTTCACAACCTCAATTGTCTCCTTGTTGATATTTGTTTTTACATTAATGTTTGCTTTTAAACAGACTGAACGTTTTGAACAGCGTCGGGAAGCCATCATTATGTCGCCGAGCGTTACCGTGAAAGGTTCACCGGACGAAAGCGGTACAAGTCTTTTTGTAATCCATGAAGGTTTGAAAGTGAATATAAAGGAGAAACTCGGTCAATGGTACAACATACGCTTGCAAGACGGCAACGAAGGTTGGATAAGCATGCAGGATGCGGAGATAATCTAATTTTTTTATGTATCTTTACAAACTGAAAAATAAACCTCACAGAATTTCATGGATCAAGAGCAATTTGTAGTATCTGCAAGAAAATACCGTCCTGCGAGTTTCGACACTGTGGTAGGTCAATTGTCTATTACATCAACACTTAGGAGTGCCATAGTGAATAAACAATTGGCACAGGCTTATTTGTTTTGCGGACCGAGAGGGGTGGGTAAAACTACTTGTGCACGTATCTTTGCCAAAACAATCAACTGTATGAATCTGCAACCTAATGCGGAACCTTGTAACGAATGTGAATCATGTAAGGCATTCAACAGTGGTCGTTCTTTGAACATTCATGAATTGGATGCCGCTTCAAACAATGGTGTTGATGAAATTCGTGATTTGGTTGAGCAAGTTCGGATACTACCTCAAATCGGAAAATACAGCGTTTACATAATAGATGAAGTTCACATGTTGAGTTCTGCTGCTTTCAATGCGTTTTTGAAGACATTGGAAGAACCGCCCGCGCATGCTGTTTTCATTCTTGCTACCACCGAAAAGCATAAAATTATTCCTACAATCCTTTCACGTTGTCAGATTTACGATTTTAATCGTATGAAAGTAGGGGACACGGTGGAACATCTAAAATACATTGCACAAAAAGAAGGAGTTGCAGCAGAAGAAGAAGCTCTGAATGTGATTGCACAAAAAGCAGACGGGGCGATGCGTGATGCTCTCTCTATTTTTGACCAGATAGTGAGCTTTAGCGGTAAGGAAGTAACTTATGATAAGGTAATCAAGAATTTAAATGTTTTGGATTACGATTATTATTTTCGCCTTACCGATTTTTTCAACAAAGGACAAGTTGCAGAAAGTTTACTTTTGTTTAATGAAATCTTAGAAAAAGGTTTCGATGCTTACAATTTGGTTACGGGCTTGGGTAAGCATTTTAGAAACTTGCTGGTAGCAAAAGATAAAGCAACCGTACAATTGCTTGAAGTGAGTGCATCTATAAAGGAGCGTTACCTACGTCAGGCAGGAGAGTGTGATGTTAACTTTCTTTATGAAGCCTTGAAAATAAGTGAACAATGTGAAGTGCAATACAAAATGAGGATGGAAAAAAGGCTTTGCGTTGAGATAGCCTTTATTAAACTCTCTCAAATCAACGAACTAAAAAAAAAAGTCTGACAATACCTGAAAATGTATTGCTTAATATAGAAAACTTCAGACGTCCCAAGACATCATCCAAATCAGTTCAACAACAACCGGTAGGAGAAAAAGTTGCACAACCAAAGGTGCAAAAAACAGTAGTATCGGAATCCACACACCGTCCGACTTCATCTTTTCGTTTGAAAGAAGCATTTGCAGCAACTGTTTCGGAAGTGCAACAGTCAAAGCATACTACGGAAGTAATTTCTGCAATCAATTTGGAAGCAAAAGATAGTTTCGATATTACAAAATTGCAGAAAGCCTTACATTCTTATATTTCCGACAATCATTTGGATATGACTACATCAACGGCTATTGTTGCGCATTCACCTAAAATATTTGCCGAAGATATTACAATCGAAGTGGATAATCAAATGCAATTCGACAGATTAGAGACAATAAAAACAGATCTTAGAAATTACCTTGTGAAAACATTAAACAATGGTGCCATAGTATGCAATATAAAAATGTTTGAAAATCAAGCAGGTGTAAAGGAAGACAAAAAACCTTTCACTTCTCAAGAAAAATGGGAGCACCTTTTAAAACAAAATCCCTTAGTTGCGGATATGAAAAATATGTTCGGATTGGAATTTGAATAATTTTATTTACCTTAGCTCGATGAGATTGAGAGTTTTACTGATTACTATATTGGCATTTATTACGATTTCCTTTGCATCTGCACAGAAGGTGTTAAATAATAGCAGCATTCTTAATTATCAACGTGGTGATCATAATTTATTACACTTCGGTTTCACGCTTGGAGTTAATTATATGGATTATAAATCTTATCTATCCGGTTTAAATGATTGGCGTGTTGAAGGCGGTAAAATGAACATGGGTTTTCTCGTTGGGATAGTTTCGGAACTCAGAATTACAGATGATTTGGCTTTGCGTTGCTTGCCGGGTCTTGAATTTTCTACGCGTAGATTGGTCTACACTCAAACCCCTATAAATGAAGACAGTGAATTTTTATCAACAACAATTGTCGACGAATCGAATAATGACCACGTTTATATAACTGTGCCTTTGATGTTTAAGTATAAGGCTAAACGTATTAATAATTATAGACCCTTTATAACACTTGGTCCCTGTGTGAAATATGATTTTCAAAACCATAAGAAAATAGAACCCGATAATGCGGTTTTTTTGCGTACAAAACCTTGGGATTACTATCTTGAAATGGGAATAGGTTCGGATTTTTATTTACCTTATTTTAAACTTGGTATTGAACTTAGACTTTCTCTTGGTTTACGGGATATTTTAATACATGAATATGATATTCAAAATCCGGGTTTTGAAGGTTACACAGATGCCTTGAAAAAGTTGAAGACCAGAATGTTTACCCTTGCTTTCCATTTTGAATAATGTATAGAGAAGTTCAGATAAGAATTTCACCGGAAGCAGCTCTTTCGCAGGAAGAAATAAAAAAGGCAGTTAGTCGTCAGTCAGGCATTTCAAACGAAAGAATTGTGCGTTTTAATGTGGTTAAGCGTTCTGTTGATGCTCGCCGTAAACCTGTTTTGATAAATCTTTGTGTAGGTGTTCATGTAGATGAGATAGAAGAAAAGGAAGCTGCGTTTCTACCGTCTTATCGGGATGTGAGCAGCAAAGAAAAAGTGATTATCGTGGGTGCGGGACCGGCGGGACTTTTTGCAGCTTTGCGCTTGATAGAAAGAGGTTTTTGTCCGGTGGTGTTTGAAAGAGGTAAGACGGTTGATGAGCGTAAGACTGATTTAAAAAAGATGTATGTTTCGGGGATTGTTGATCCTGATTCTAATTTTGGTTTCGGTGAAGGTGGTGCCGGAACTTTTTCCGATGGTAAACTTTTCAGTCGTTCCAAGAAGCGGGGTAATACTCAAAGGATCCTTGAAATATTGGTTTATCATGGAGCCGACAAGTCTATATTGGTGGATGCTCATCCTCATATCGGTACCGATAAACTTGGTAATGTGATAATTAATATCAGGAAAACGATAGAACGTTATGGAGGTGTCGTACATTTTGGTCATCGTGTTACCGATTTGCTTGTGAAAGATGGTCGTGTTGAGGGAGTTATTGCCGGAGATAAGGAATTTCTTAGCCGTAATGTTGTACTTGCCACCGGTCATTCCGCACGTGATATTTATAATCTACTTCATAATAAAGGTATAACACTTGAGCAAAAAGAATTTGCCGTAGGATTGCGTTTAGAACATTTGCAACATGATATAGATTGTATTCAGTACCACAGTCGTCAGGGCAGAGGTGATTATTTACCGGCGGCTGAGTATAATTTTGTTGCTAACGTGGACGGAAGAGGCGTTTATACTTTCTGTATGTGTCCGGGGGGAGTTGTTGTACCGGCAGCAACGGCACCGGAACAGCAGGTGGTTAACGGAATGTCGTCGTCAACTCGTAACAGTATATGGGCAAATTCGGCTATAGTTACCACAATTGGAAGTCCGGAATTGGAAAAATTGAATTTGCATGGCATATTCGGAGGTATGAAATTTCAAGAGATGTTGGAAAAAAGTGCGTACAGTTGTTCAGGAGGTAATTTATTTGCCCCTGCGCAGGCGGTTGTAGACTTTTTAAAAGGTAAAACAAGTCAAAGATTACCGATTACTTCCTACAAACCCGGTGTAGTTGAGACCAATTTCTCCGAATGGTTACCGGATTTTTTATATAATCGTTTGAAAACCGGTATTCGTATGTTTGATTTTAAGGCTAAGGGATTTGTAAATGAAAATGCGATATTACTTGGTGTAGAAACACGTACCTCTTCACCTGTTCGTATCCCTCGTTCGGCTGTAACTCGCATGAATACACAGCTTAAAGGACTATTCCCATGTGGGGAAGGTGCAGGTTATGCCGGTGGAATTATGTCTGCCGCAATGGATGGAGAAAGTTGTGCGGAAATTATTTTTTAGAGAATAAAAGTTATTTTTTTTCGGAAAACTTTGATAAAGTAAATAAAATCCATACATTTGCAATCAAACTAATTTTAAAGTCAATTTAATAACCAACTCTAAAACTTTTTATTATGAATAAAACAGAATTAATAGATGCTATGGCAGCTAAAGCAGGTTTAACAAAGGCTGATACCAAAAAATCTTTGGACGCTTTTATTGGTGTTGTAGGTGAAGCTTTGAAAGCAGGAGAAAGAATATCATTAGTGGGTTTTGGTTCATTCTCTGTTAGCATGAGAGGTGAAAGAATCGGAAGAAATCCGCAAACCGGTAAAACTATCACTATTCCCGAAAGGAAAGTAGTTAAATTCAAAGCCGGTTCCGAATTGGCAGAAATGGTTTAATTTTAATTTTACTGCCTAAAAAAATGAGGGGCTATATCTTTATGGGATAGCCTCTCATTTTATTATTAAAGCTTGTTGTATTAAGCTAATAGTTTATCTGATTTATTTACTTATCGAACATCATTAGACTTACTGTTTAAACAGCTTGATCTCTAAAATATTTTGTGCTTAAATGTATAAAAATGGAATACACCGTAGAGCAATTTGATGATATAAAGATACTTCGTTATGAAGTTCCTGCCTTTACACAACTTGATTTGCAGCAGAAATTATTTGTTTATTACCTTAGTTGTGCGGCTTTGGCAGGTAGGGATATTCTTTGGGATCAGAATAATCGTTATAATTTGCGTATTAGAAAATTGTTGGAAAAGATTATAAAATCTTATAAAGGAGATATAACGTCAACCGACTTTGAGGCATTTTTACTTTATGCGAAGAAAGTTTTCTTTGCAAACGGTATTCACCACCATTATTCTATGGATAAATTCGTTCCGCATTTTTCAAAAGATTACTTTATTTCGATTGCAAATTCTGTGGGAATAACTCCCGAAGAAGATTTGTTGAAAGTGATTTTTGACACTAACTATATGTCTAAGCGAGTTGTGCTTGATGCGGGTGTGGATTTGATAGAATCTTCCGCAAACAATTATTATTTTGGAGTTACTCAAAAAGAAGTCGAAGATTTTTATTCTGATAAAACCAAAGGTGTTGTTCATCCGGAAATGTGGGGATTGAATTCAACTTTGATTAAAAGAAACGGTGCTATTGCTGAGGATGTGTGGAAAGTCGACGGTAAATACGGTGCGGCTATAAAAGAAATTATAGATTATCTTGAAAAGGCGAAGGAGTATGCTTGTAACGAAACTCAGAAAACGGTAATAGAATTGCTTATAAAATTTTATGTTACCGGAGATCTTAAAACTTTCGATGAATATTCCATTAAATGGGTGGGTGAAACGGAAGCTCAGATTGATTTTATAAACGGTTTTATAGAAGTTTACGGTGATCCTTTAGCATATAAAGGTAGTTGGGAATCGGTTGTGCAAATAGTTGATAAGGAAGCCGGTAAGCGCACATCTATATTTGCTGATAATGCCTTGTGGTTTGAACGTAATGCTCCTATTGATGATAGGTTCAAGAAAGATGAAATTTCGGGAATAGTTGCGAGAGTTATGCAGGTGGCAATGTTAGGAGGAGATTGTTATCCTGCCACTCCGATAGGTATAAATCTTCCTAATTCCGAGTGGATACGTGAAGAATACGGCAGTAAGTCGGTTACATTGGATAATATAACTTATTCATACGAACAGGCTTCTCAGAATAGCGGGGTTTTGGATGAATTTGCTTATACGGAAGAAGAAAAAACGTTGGCAAGACGTTATGGATATACTTCCGGAAATGTTCACACCGATTTGCATGAATGTTTAGGACACGGGTCGGGAAAGATGCTTGCAGGAGTAACAACGGAATCACTGAAAAGTTATTATTCTACGATTGAAGAAGCAAGAGCCGATTTATTTGCTCTTTACTATATTATGGATAAGAAATTGCAGGAATTGGGAATAGTTGAAAATGATGATGTGGCTAAGTGTGAATATAATAGTTATATACGTGGCGGATTGCTGACTCAACTCACTCGCATTAAATTAGGTTGCAATGTTGAGGAGTCGCACATGCGTAATAGGCAAATGATAGCTTCTTGGGTTTATGAAAAAGGTAGAGCCGAAAATGTAATTGAAAAAATATTTGAAAACGGTAAAACATATTTTGTTGTTCGTGATTATCAACGTTTGCGGGAACTCTTCGGAAATTTATTGTCGGAAGTGCAACGTATAAAATCGGAAGGGGATTATCAAGCGGCGAAAGATTTGATTGAGAATTATGGAGTTAAGGTCGATTATTCGCTACATCAAGAAGTGTTGCAACGTTATGACAAGTTGAATGTAGCACCATATTCCGGTTTCCTGAATCCTAATTATGAACTTATAATGAAGGATGATAAAATTGAGGATGTTAAGATTAGTTATCCTTCAAGTTTCTTAGAACAAATGCTTGCTTACGGCGATAACTACGGCTTGTTGTGAACATATTTATAATTACGATATTATTATTTTTATCGCCACCTCCGGTAGAACTTTTCCTTTCCGATTCGGTAGATATATATTGGCCCTGCATAGATGTGAGCGGTAAATCTTTTTTAATGACATCGTTGGAAGCAGGTAATGAGGATATAATGATGCTTACCGATGGTAAGAAAAAATCTCTCAATATCAATACTCCCGAAAATGAAGGTACTCAATCGCTAACAGCTGACGGTAATATGTTGTATTTCACCGGTTGCGGACAGCCGGATAACATCGGACGATGTGATATTTATGTAACTTATCGTATTTCCGATTCTCTTTGGTCGCAACCGATAAATTTGGGTTATCCCGTAAATAGTGAAGACTGGGAGGCTCAACCGGCTATTTCGCCCGACGGCAGCAAATTGTTTTTTGCATCAAATCGTTCGGGCGGAAAGGGAAGGAGTGATATTTGGTGTTCAACATTATTGCATCGTTTGCCCGACGGCAGTCAGTACTGGTCGGAACCGGTGAATCTCTACATAAATACAGTCGGCGATGAGATGGCACCATATCTTTATTACGATGCTAAAACACTTTTCTTTTCTTCTACGTCTTATTCCGGTGAGGGTGGTATGGACATCTTCAAAGTGGATTTGAAAGCTAAAACCAAACCTGAGAATTTAGGTTCACCGATAAACACATCAAAAAACGAGATGGGAATTGCAATTGATGCCGACGGTAAAAAAGTTTATTTTACAGCCGACAGTGGTGGCAGGAAAGCTATTTATACAACTTTTTTATCCGAAGAATTGCAATGTCCGGAAGTTTCTTACATGAATTTCACTGTTACCGATGAAAACGGTAGACATTTATTGCCGGACAAACTTTTATTGCAGTCCTATACAACGGGTGATACTTTGGCTTGGTATGATAATATTTCCTCAAATCGAGGAATGTTGTCGGTGTTGCAGGCGAATAATGAGGTATTACTTACCGTACTAAAAAAAGGTTATTTGATTTATTCTGAGGTTTTCAATACCGGTAAAGCATCGCGTAATCAGCCGTTGGAGAAAAAAATCGTGATGCGTGTAATTGCTCCTGAGACTACGGCAGTACTTCATGGAATATTCTTTGAACATGATAGTTATAAATTAAGTAATAAATCAATAGACGAATTAAATCAGTTGGTCGAATTTTTGAAAATCAATCCTAAGGTTAAAATAGAAATTTCAGGTCATACCGATAATACGGGAACAAGTGAATATAATTTTAAACTTTCGGAACAACGTGCGATAGAAGTGTATAAATATTTGTTTATTAATAGGATTAGAAAAGAGCGGATGACTTACAAAGGTTACGGTGCGACTAAACCTATTGCAAATAATTCCACAGAGGAAGGAAGAAGTGAAAACCGCAGAACCGAAATAAAAATCAAATAATAACTTATATGAAAACTTACGGCTTGAATGGTTTTCTCGTGCATAAATATAAGGAATTAATTTCGACCAATTCAAAGGCGGCAGAATATGGTTATAATGAAATTCAAGATAAGACACTGATAATTACACCAAAACAGACCGGTGGGAGAGGACAAGGGACAAATAAATGGGAGAGTGAAACCGGTAAGAATCTTGCTTTTTCCATGATCTTTAAACCGGAACAATCATTTTCGGCAGTGAATCAATTTGCAATTTCAATGGCAGTTTCATTGGCATGCAGAAATGCCATATCTGCTTATGCGGATGATTGCACAATAAAATGGCCTAATGATATATATGTCGGAGATTATAAAATAGGCGGTATACTTATTGAAAACAAGATTGTTTCTAATTATGTTATGACATCGGTATGCGGCGTGGGTTTGAATGTGAATCAAAAACTTTTCTCTGAGAATATACCAAACCCGATTTCGTTATACATGATTCTTGATAAGGAACTTCCTTTGAAAAAACTTTTATCCGAAATTTTGGATAATATGAATATTACATATCCACAAATTTATACGCCCGATTATTTGCTTTCCGATTATCTCTCCGTACTTTATCGGCGTGAAGGACTTTATAAATGGCGTGATGTAAACGGAATGTTTCTTGCTTCTATTGAAGGTGTGGACGAATACGGCAGGTTAGTTTTGACAGACACACGAGGAGAACAACGTGTTTACGGCTTTAAAGAAGTGGAATACATAATAGGTGATAAGTGCTTATAAATCCCCCCAAAGTTGCTATTCCTTAATAACTGAGTTTTTTATTTATCCCAATTTTGCTCAAAATAGTTTATATAAGCGTAGTATTCAGAATCCTTGTCGGCATATTCTTTTGTTATATTAGCCCACTCTTCAAATTTTGGTTTATTCTTAACTTTAAAATAACTTTGAGCCATATTAATTGCCATTTCGGCTTTTTGCAGTTTATCGTTCGATAATTTTATACCTTGTAAATATACCTTCTCGGCTTCATCTAATTTGTTCTGATTTACTAACGAAAATCCGAGTTCCCGATAATACCAGAAATTCGCTGTGTCATTTTCAATAGCCTTGTTTAAAACGATTATTGCTTTGTCAAATTGTTTTGTTGCATTATATGCATATGCAAGTTCAAATTCAAGTCCTTTAAAATGTGGTTCTTTTTCATAAACTTCCAATAAAGGTTTAAAAGCGTGATGACTTGCACCGACACTATTGTATAAAAGACCAATTTTGACAAGATATGAATTTTCGTTTTGACTTTCTTTGTAGTATTTCAACCAATCAGGTATTTTGGATAAGTTTAATTGATTAATTTCTTCATCCGAAAGTATTGTGACATTAGCTGTATTTTGACCTAATCTTATCTTTATATTTTCATTTTGTTTAAGGTCTTCCGACAACTTCCTCGATCCATTATTTTCAATGACAAATCGACCTCCTAAATCAACCGTAAAACCGGCATCTTCGTCAATGTATATAAATCCGAAGAGATAGGTTGAATCCTTTGCATTTTTATCAAATGCAACCCATTGATCTACGGCATCGTAAAATGGTGTCGTAAATTTCAGTTCTCTATTTTGTCCAAATGAAAATGTTATAATTGTAAAGGCAGCTATAACAATCACAAAAATCCGTTTCATATCTATTTTTAAATTAGGTCTATTTCGTGTATAAGTACTTTTACTTTTTTTGTTCCAATCAAATAAATTATTCTGACTATTAGGACATTTAACTTGCTTATAACCTTACTTTGCAAAGATATAATTTTATTTTCTTTAGCAGAATAATTATGAAGTTATTTTATTTGTTTTTTTGTCTGCTTTTACTAAAAAGCCTGTCTACTTTTATCCTCTTTCAAACATTATTCAACCTTATAAATTGAGAAAACAATGACTAAAGATAGATTATTATGCTTATTAAAATACTCCCATCGCTTAGTGAGCGGATGCGATAGTTCTGAAAACGAATTTTTAGGTTCTGAAATTGGATTTAGAAGCTCTGAAAACGAATTTAGAAGTTCCTGCGATGGATGTGATTGTTATAAAAATGGTTTTTTAAGCTATAAAACCGGTGGCGTGGATTATAAAATTGAATTTGTGGATTCTTATTCCGTATTTTTAAGCTCTAAAAACGAATTTGTGGGTTCTGAAAATAGATTTAGAAGCTCTGAAAAGGAATTTTTAGGTTCTGAAAATGTAATTAGAAGCTCTGAATTCGGATTTAGGAACTTCGAAAATAGATTTAGGAATGAGTTTGCCGCCACCGGCGAAGAAGTATTGCAAACAGCGGGTTCCGTATTTAGTTTTTCTTTTTAATATCGAAGGTTTTTAGATTACCGCCACGACTTTTTGGGTGCACTTTACTTTTATTAAGATTTCCTTCGCTGTTTATTATAGGTTTGGCTTCTCTAACGTCGTTTTGATGTTCGTGTTGTACTTTGTTGTTTTTATTTTCCTCCTTATGCGAAGAGGTTTGTTTTGTAGGTGTATTGTTGGAGGGGCGGTTTGTGGTTTCTCTCTTTGTTATATCTTTCTTTACCGTATTTACAGTGGAGGTACTATCTCTTTTCCATACGAAAATATCTTCCTTTGTCAAAGGTTTCAAGTCAATATACCAATGGAAATCACTCAAATAAAGTTCTTCCGGTTTTACTAAAAACCATGGAGTTAATGAACCGTCGACTTGAGTAATAAACTCTATATCTTTAATTTTACGTTGATTGAGATAAATTTTTATCAATGAGCTAACAGCTTTATTTAGAAGAATATCATTTTTTTCTTCGTAAAAATAAATGCTTTCACCGTTACCGTTTACATCAACCAATTCGAGTTCATTATTTTTCATGTAACCAATCATATTGCGCCCCTTAATCTGATTGTAGCGATTAGTATCTATCGGATTTACAATCATTGCCTTGTCATTCAAATGAAACTCTTTCACAACATTGTTTTGGAGTAGCATATCAATATAAACGGCAGTCATTTGATTATCACTTGCCCATACAATAGGGGAGCCGTCCAAATAAACAGTTGAATCTTGTACAAAGAAAGTCATAGAGTCGCACACTCCCTGCAAATCCTTGTTATAAAATTGAGTATGGTAGTATGCTTTAAGTAATTTACTCACGGCTACACCGGTACTGTCTTTTATAACCGCATGTGATAATGTATCGCTGTGGATAAAGAGAGAATCCTTTTCACCGGCTAAAATAAGCAGGCTGTTGTCGGTGATGTAAGCATATTCGGTGTTACGAAAAAGTTCACCGTAATCACCTTCCGTTATGATATTATTTACAGAGTCGAACAAATGAATATTTCGGTGCATGAAAGCGGTACCGGATATACTGTCAATAACAATAGTGTCGGCATTCGCGACGTATTCCCTAAAAGTCATACGATTTTTCTCGTAAAGTTCAACATGTGAGGTAACGGAATTATACCAACCGTTTTCAGAATACAATGTTCGTTCCTTTCCATAGATATTTGTGGGACCTTCAATATTGATAACCTTACTTACAGTGTTGTAAATTAAAGTATCTGCAAACATGTTATAGTCGGGAGAAACAACATTCACACTATCATTGAAAAATAATTTATTTTCGTCCGCATAATAATAGCCCAACTTACTGGTAAGGGTATTCACGGAATCTTTTAATATTCCGCTGTTAAAATAATACCCGATATTTGTATCCATATCGTAGTCAAGGAACTGAGTATAGAGATCTATGTTACCGTTGTTTAGATGTACATTTCGTCTTACTATTGCTTTTTCACTATCTCCACAGTAGGATGCGTAATCACCCCAAAGATGCAGCGTGTCATTTCTAATAATGTGCACATGTCCGAAAGCTTCGATATAGTTAGTATCGGTATATTGATAAAGACTGTCGCAAAAGATTAGTATATTATTTTGCTCCATTTCCACTTTACCGCTCAAAATATTCCGATTTACGCTTATACCGGGACGAAAAAAGTCGGCATGGCGAATCTTTACGGTGTTTTCTTTTGCCGACGTAGTTGTTTGGGCTACTACGGGTACACCTGCGGCAATCAGTAGAAAAACAATAATTATGTGAGAAACTAAAACCTTCAAACCGACTTATTTAAGAAATTCCTGAATCAGGGATTCTATTGTAATATGTTCGGCTTCAGCCTTATAGTTTGTGAAAATACGATGCCTCAAAATAGGTTCTGCAACGTATTTAACATCTTCGATGTCAGGTGCATATTTACCTTGAATTGCTGCATAGGTTTTTGCTCCGGAGATAAGAAACTGCGAAGCTCTCGGACCGGCACCCCAATTGAGATATTTCTCCGCAAGCGGGTCGGCACCCGGTTTGCCCGGACGAGTTTTTGCCGTCAATCTCACTGCAAATTCGGTTATATGCTTAGGTACCGGCATAAGACGTATAATTTCTTGATATTTAATAATTTCTTTACCGTCTAAAATTTTATTCAAATTTCTTAAACCTTCTCCTGTCGTATCCTCTACTATATTTACTTCTTCCTCAAAAGTCGGATAATCCAAAATAACGCTAAACATAAAGCGGTCGAGCTGAGCTTCGGGAAGAGGGTAGGTGCCTTCCTGTTCAATAGGATTTTGTGTGGCAAGCACGAAAAAAGGTTGTTCGAGAGTGCGGGTAACGCCGGCAGCAGTTATTCTACGTTCCTGCATGGCTTCGAGTAGTGCACTCTGAGTTTTTGGCGGAGTACGATTAATTTCATCTGCCAAAATAATATTTGCAAACAACGGTCCTTCGATAAATTTGAATTCTTTATTATTATCCAAAATCTCGGTACCTATAATATCGGAAGGCATCAAGTCGGGAGTAAATTGTATACGCTTATATTTCAAATTAAGAGTTTCGGCAATTGCCGTTACGAGCAACGTTTTAGCTAATCCCGGAACTCCGATAAGCAAGCTGTGCCCATTACTTAGTATTGAAATCAGAACTTTGTCTATCACATCATTTTGACCGATAATCTTACCGGCAATTTCTTTTTTCAGTTCGTTGTATTTGGTTTTCAGTTGATCGATCAATTGTGCATTATCCATAATATCATTATTTTATTATTAGCTATTTAATCCAACCTTTATATTTGAAATTTGAATTTCGATATATTTTATCTATGCTTATATAAGTGTCTTTTTGCTTATCTTTAATCCAAGTATCTAAGATCTTAAAACGTTTCTCATTTTTAAGCATATTTTCAAAAATAGACCAGTCTTCTTCGAGATTTGCAGTATGTTTAGGATAGAATGCTTTAATTTTCACTATTTTAAATTCTTCTCCATGTTCGGTTTGTTCAATAAAGGGCGAAGAAATTTCACCGACTTTCATTTTGTTTACCTGTTTTGCCATATCACCTTTTATTTCAGCTCTTTCTAATTTGGCGTCGATACCTTCGCCGGCAATCAGTCCTCCGTTATTCTTAGTATTCTTGTCGGTAGAAAAGTAGTAGGCAGCATCTTCAAAAGTCATTTCATCATTAACGACGTATTTACGGATTGTATCCAATTCATTTAAAGCATCTTGTTTTTCCTTGTCGCTAACCTTAGGTTGGAGAATAATATGTCTTACATTCACTTTCTCGCCTTGACGATCAATTAATTGCATAATATGAAAACCATATTCGGTTTCCACTATTTTGGAAATCTTCCCCGGTTTTAAATTGAATGCAACGTCTGCAAATTCCGGAACCATTTCGCTTTTACTCATATAGCCGAGTTCGCCGCCTCTTGTAGCCGAACCGTCTTCGGAATAAAGAACAGCCAGAGTATTAAATGTTTTTTCGCCGTTAGTGATTTGTTCTCTAAATTCTCTAAGACTATTACGAATTCTTTCTTTTTCTGTATCACTGATAACAGGTTTAATTACAATTTGTTGCAATTCAAATTTATCGGGAATTTCCGGCAAACTATCCTTAGATGTTTTCCTGTAAAAAGTGCGTACTTCCGAAGGTGTTACGCGAATTTTTTCTACAATATGCTGTTGCATACTTTCTGCTGTGAGTTGCTCACGGATGGGAGAGCGAAGATCTGATTTGATTTCCTCAATCGGCTTTTTGAAATAACTTTCTACTCTTTCTTTGGTCCCGAGCGAAGAAATGAAATAGTCGATACGCTGCTGAACAGTACCTTCAACTTCTGCTTCGGTAACCACAACGCTATCAACTTTTGCTTGTGCAACCAAAAGTTTTTGTATCAGTAAACGTTCCAAAATATCTGCGCGGTAATCACTTGAAGATGAAATTAATTGTTGCTCCTGATCTTGTATATAGGTGTTTTCGATATCAGACAAAAGTATGACTTCTTCTCCGACTACGGCAACAATTTTATCAATCACGTTCTTTTGCCCTTTAATAAAGGAAGTTGATGCAATAAAAACTAAAAATAGTATTAGATTCCTCATTTTCAATAAATTTTCACATAATTTTTACGTATGGCTTCGCTATTGATTTGGTTTTCCAGTTCAATTTCAAAATCCATTTTTATTTTATTCTTTAATATAAGTATAATTTCATCTCTCACATATCCGATTGGTGCAACGGTTTGCGAATTAGCTATTTCCGTGATTTTTAGAAAGTAGTAGTTTTCATCGTCTTCACGTTCAATATGTTTGGTACGCATAGCTTCTTTCTCCAATTGAGCAGGATCTCCGTATTGCGGCATTAAATTGAGTATAAATTTCAACTCCACCCATTTATTTTGAAAATTGTCAAACTTTTTTGCGGTACTTATGCAATATTCTTCGAGACTTTCTATGTCGCGTGCTTCGTCCGATTTAAACCATCGTCTTACCATGTTGAGTTTACCGGCAGATTTCGGTAGTACGAAGTAGATAGCTTTCACCACCGGTGTCGGTAGTATAAAATTATACTTATTTGCTTCATAGTATTTCTCAATTTCATCTTCGGTGATTTCCTTTTTCAATTTTTGGGCTATAAGTTTTTGTTTATAGTTGTGAATTAGGAGAGAGGTACGATAATCTTCCACCAGACGATCAATGTTTTTATCACTTGGAGATAGGTTTTGAATAGCTTTGTTCACAAGAAGTTGCTTTGTAATCCAGTTGCTGATATAGTTTCTTGCCATCAAAATACTGTCTTCTTTACTTGTTCCTTTCGGTAGGAATTGGGTTATTTCGGAAAACATAAGTTCTTTATCGAAAACTTTTGCTACCGGATAATCATTTTTATTTGTCTTGTATTCGCATGATAATGATGCGACTAAAACAATAAAAGATATAAGTAGATTCTTAAACAACTGCATATCACTCAAAAATTAGCGTAAAGATATGCTAAATTATAAAAAAAGCCGACGAATTCAATGTTAATTTGTGAATTAAAACATAAATTTGTACTAATGAGAGAAAGAGCAAGAGAAATATTGCGGGAATATTGGGGATATGATGGTTTTAGACCGTTGCAGGAGGATATAATATTGTCTGTACTTTCGGGAAAAGATACTTTGGCATTGATGCCGACAGGAGGTGGTAAATCAATAACGTATCAAGTACCGGCAATGATTCTTGAAGGTGTTTGCATTGTGATTACTCCTTTAATTGCTTTGATGAAAGATCAAGTTGAAGATTTGCAACGTCTTGGTATTGAAGCGGAATCAATCTACACCGGAATGGAGAACGAAAAGGTGCATTCGATTATCAATAAAACAATAGCCGGTAAACTACGTTTTCTATATATTTCACCGGAACGTTTAGCATCTGAGAATTTTAGGAATTATTTAAAACAAATGCCTGTTTCACTTTTGGCAGTGGATGAAGCTCATTGCATTTCTCAATGGGGTTATGATTTTCGTCCGTCTTACCTGCGAATTGCGGAAATCAGAAAGTATTTCAACAATGTTACTGTATTGGCTCTCACGGCTACGGCTACTCCTGAGGTGGCAAGAGATATACAGGAAAAATTGGATTTTTCGCAGACTAACGTCCTTTCAAAGAGTTTCAGACGTAAAAATTTGGCTTATGTTGTTAGGAATGTAGAAGATAAAATCGGAGAATTAGTGCATATTCTTACGAAAATTTCGGGTAGTGCAATTGTATATGCACGTAAAAGAGAAACAGTTAAGCAACTTGCCGTATTTCTAAAAACCAAAGATATAAATGCAGATTACTATCATGCGGGACTTTCATCTTTGCAGCGAACATTAAAGCAAAATGCTTGGAAATCGGGTGAAACTAAAGTTATTGTAGCTACCAATGCTTTCGGTATGGGTATTAATAAGGAAGATGTTAGGTTGGTGGTGCATTTCGACGTTCCCGACAGTGTGGAAGCTTACTTTCAGGAAGCCGGTCGTGCCGGTCGTGATGAAAAAAAGGCTTATGCTGTTATGTTAACAAATGCAGCGGCAAAAGTTGCTTTAAAATCTCGTGTTACCAAAAGTTATCCTGACATTAAGTACATAAAAAATATATATGCTCTACTTGGAGATTTTTTTCAAATTGCAGAAGGAGCGGGTGAAGGATATGCCTTTGAGTTGGATTCGGAAAAGTTTATTTCAACTTTCAAGTTGGAACGTATGAAAACATTTTCTTCTATAAAAATCTTGGAAGCAGCCGGCTACCTTGCATATACGGAAGATGTTCAT
Organism: Culturomica sp.; assembly: GCA_031262745.1. Lineage (GTDB taxonomy): Bacteria > Bacteroidota > Bacteroidia > Bacteroidales > Marinifilaceae > JAISHE01. Next base: position 27,280 of record JAISHE010000077.1, read on the forward strand.
TCTCGTTCGAGTGTATCTTTTATTGTCAACAGAGGGAAACTGGACGAGTATACGCCTGTTTCCACAAAGGAAGATGGCTTACTTGTGCTGCTCATGCGGTCATATCCGGGAATTTTTACAAAGCAAATCACAATCGGTGAAGATTTTTTAGCAAAGTCGCTCGAATTGACAGTAAACGATGTTTATAATATGCTTCTGGCACTTGCTAAAAAGCGAATATTGAAATACATACCCGGTAATAATCGTTTTTACATCGTATATACTCAACGTCGTGTACCTTTGTCTTATCTTCAATTCGAAAAAGGAATTTATGAGGATAGAAAGAAGCGTTATGAAATGAAGGTTAACCGTATGATTAAGTATGTGGAAGATGCCGGTAAGTGTCGGCAACTTTATTTAATTCGCTATTTCGGTCAAAAAGAAAAAGAACCTTGTGGGGTGTGCGACATTTGTTTGGCTGCTAAGAAAAACGGCTTATCTTTTTCGGAAGTTGAAATAATCGTGAAAACCGAACTTGAAAAGGGAGATAAGCACATTAAGGAACTTGTGAGACTTTTTGATGAGTATCAACAAAATAGGGCGATAACTCATATACGTAGAATGTTGGATGAAGACACATTGTATTATGTACAACCGTTTGTTGTCGGTCTGACGAAAAATAAATTAACCCCAAATCGGTAATTAGAAAAAATTAGTTTTGTTTCTAATGATCGTCAGTAGAAACCAATGGATCTTTAACACCGGCTTTGTGAAAAGCATCGGCACGAAGCAGACAACTGTCGCACGTGCCACATGGTTTGTTGCCACCACGATAGCAACTCCATGTGTCGCCGAAATCAACACCTAATTGTTCACCGATTTTAATTTCATCAGCTTTTGTTTTATGCAGAAAAGGTGTGTGGATTGTGATGTGTCGATGTTTCTCGGCACCGAGCAATGTACCTGCATTAATAGCCTGTTCCATAGCTTTTATGAAATTCTCACGACAATCGACGTAACCGGAATAATCAACTTCACTGATACCTATAAAAATATCTTCTATATCGTTGGCATCGGCGTAGGATGCGGCAATAGAAAGAAACACCATATTGCGTGCGGGAACGTATGTATCCGGTATATCTGTACGATTAATATCGCCGTCGCCTATTTCCATTGTGGAGTCGGTTAACGAAGAACCATGCCATTGGTTTAGCATGATGTCCACGATTTTATGTTCCTTAACACCGGCTTTTTTTGCTGTTTTGCAAGCACATTCCAATTCTTTGCTATGTTTTTGACCGTAACGAAAGGAGATTGCATATATTTCGTCAAAACCTTGCGATTTAGCCAAATAAAGTGTAATGGTTGAATCTAAGCCGCCGGATAATAAAACTATTGCTTTTTTCATAGTATATTTTCTCCTTTTTCGGTTAAATAAATAAGTGCCCTTTGTTGTCTGCCGCTCATGAGCACTGTGAACGGTTTGCGGAAATGAACATGTCTCACATACTCTTTTTCTTCAACAATAATTTGATCGCTAAGAAGATCAAAGTTGATAAAAGAATCTTCCGTTATATATGGTATGGAAATATAACCGACATTCATGGAAGTAACATTGTGAAAAAAGTGGGAACCGAGTGAAGCATCAAGCGGAAATTCCGACATACCTTGTTCGACAATCACTTTTGCTTTACTTATATCCGACCAATTAACGGGTATACCGGTAAGCGGATCACGAGTTCCCCAGCGACCGGGACCCACCAAAATGTAAGGAGTGTTGGTTTCCGTCAGTCGTTGATTGATTTTTTTCACTTCTTTTGCTATTTTCTCGGTTTTCAACTTGTTGAATCGTTCCGGCACAATGTAGACCACGTCGCTAATATCGGTGATTTTTCCGTTACCCATACATTTTGTTGCTTTAAGTACAACATGTTCATCTTCAACTTTAACATCTTTAACATCGATATTATAGTTGAGTTTCATTAACGGTTTTATTTGCAATAGGTATAGTACGGGTTTACCGTTTTCTATATTTAAAGAAAATTCAATCTCTACGGGAGCACCCATAGCTTGATTGAAAATGTCAAGTAAAATATCAAGAGCCTGAGGCAGTTTAATATCTCCATATTCAAGAATACCCGGAAAATTAACAATGCGGATACCCTTCTCGGAAAGGTCGTACAGTATGCGATCATTCAAAAAGTCGTAAACCGTAGCCAAACCGTTTAGATTACCGTCTTTTTCTACCTCTTTTATATCATAGCGTTTGATTGCCGCATTCTCACCGTCAATTGCAAGATTATAATTCTGATTGCTCATGTCGATAGCGTAGAAATATTTTTGACTATCACGCGCCATATCTTTTATGGACGCCAATTGCAATTTGGGATAACGAGGAGAAAAACGACATGTTTTTTCGCCTCCAACTACGTAGGAACCAAGTCCGAGAGCTATCACGGCAAATCCGTCTTCCGGTTGTATGTAGGAAAACGGATAAAAATTGTAGGATTGTGCAACACCGCTTATATTTGGGTAATACTTACCGTTGTATTCATTCCCGATGACTTCCTGTATGATAATTGCCATCTTTTCTTCTTCAATCACATAGTCGACAGCTTGGAAATAAGCACGTGATTCCTGAGTATAGATCGAAGCGTAAACAAGTTTTATTGCTTTTTCCAAATCTTCAAGGCGTTTTTCGATGTCCGGATTATTATTGGGAATTAAATAAGTTGCATAAACACCTGCAAACGGTTGATTTAAGGAATCTTCCAACAATCCGGAAGAACGTACTGCAAGAGGTTTTTTCATAACTTCCAAATAGGAGTAGAGTTTGTTGCGCAAACTTGCAGAAATAACACCTTTTAAGAATGCTTCTTTGATAACCGAATAATTTTTTTCAAAATAAATAGTTTCAATTAATTGGTTGATTTCTATGAAATTATCATATTCATCCACGCCGATAATAGCCGTTTTAGGTATATGTATATCCAAATCCGGAATTAGTTTTTGGATATTTACATGTTCGATAAAATTGGAAAGAAAAGCCATTCCACGACCTTTACCTCCGAGAGAGCCTTTGCCGAGACGTATGACATAACGGTTTGAATCAACGATTTTCTGTTGAAAATTAACGATTCTACCGCGTCTTTTACGTATTTCCGAATTTTCAAAGATATGTATAAAGAACTGACGCACATCGTCCACATTTTTAAAGTAATCAAACGGGTAACGCCTCAATTTTTTTGCCAAACTGATTTCGCCTCTTGCCATAAACCACATTGATATACCATTTCTAACGGAATGGTATTCAATAGATTCATCCGGTATGGTGTAGAGTTTCTGTTTAAACTCTTCGATAGAAGAAGCTTTATCAATAGGATTGGCATTTTTATCTTTAAAAATGAAATCACCGAATCCTAATTTATCTTTTATATATTTTTGAATATCATGACTTAACGTTACGGAATTTTTGTGGATAAACTCGGCATTAACCTCTTTCGCACGTTTGGCATTTTCAATGTCATGACTTTGTAGAAGGCAAGGGATTACGCTATCCACACTTCGAGTATATTTTATAAGGTCTATGCCGGCATTTTCGTCTTCTACTCCATTTCTTTTGTATTTAACGTCGGAAATCACACAGAGCAAATAATCTTTATAACGATCAATAATCTCGGTCGCTTCTTCAAAAGTGCTAACCAGAATCACCTTTGGACGCGTGCGGATTTTCATGATTAAACTCATGTCGTCGTTATTAGGTTCTTTTTTGATAAGTTCCTGAGTTTGAGTCATAATCTCCGTATATAATAGAGGAAGATAACGAGAATAATAGCGCACGGAATCTTCAACTATCAACATCAAACGAATATCTCCGAGTTGTGTATCGTTTTTCAGATTCACCATATCTTCAATGTATTTACACATTGCAAGAAAAACCTTTGTAGAACCGTTCCACACGAACATTCGCTTTATCGACTTTGAAATTTCTTCCTCAATATTATAAAAGTAAGCCAAATCGGAATTGTTATTTACCAACATCATTTGCGGTATATTCGGAAAAAGTTCCTTTATATTATGGCTTGTGCGAATAGGCGTTTCCTTATCCAAGCCGGACATTATGATAATCAGGTGAATAGCTTGACGATTAAGCACCTCTAATGCTTCTTTTTCACTTGTAACCGATATAAAACGTGGAGCAGTATAAAGATTAACTTGTAGATATTCACCATAAACTTTATCTGTAAATTGTCCTTCACGGTCAATCGTATAGGCATCGTAGTAGGTGGAAATCACAAGTATTTCCTTGACCTTGAATGCCATCAAATCTTGAAAAATATCACGTTCGGTTCGTTCTCTTTTGTAAATCTTGTCGAGGTCTATTTTTGGCATTGCTTTTGAGATTATTCCTGTTATTATAGTTTGCAAATTTATTGAAAAATCTCGTACATCTATAAGCCTTGTAGAAATTCTTTTGTAACTTGCATGCTTTAAATTTTCTAAAAATTTTCTAATATGATGACACTTAAAGAACTAAAAGCAAAAACTTTAGCCGGAGACAATATAAGTAGAGAAGAGGCATTATGGCTTGCATCTTTCCCCGAGAAGGAAGAACTGTATGCTGCGGCAAATGAAATCAGGGAGAAAATGTGCGGCAAACATTTCGACACTTGTTCAATTATAAATGCACGCTCAGGCAGGTGTTCGGAGAACTGTAAATGGTGTGCACAATCGGTGGTTTTCAAGACGGATGTTGAAACCTACGATTTGATAGACGAGTCCACTTGTATAGAAATGGCTAAAAGCAATGCGCAATACGGAATAGACAAATTTTCATTCGTTACGAGCGGTAGAGCACTGTCGGATAAAAATGTTGATAAACTATGTGAATATGCAGTTAGAATAAAACAAGAAGTACCCATCAAACTTTGCGCATCAATGGGATTGTTGAAAAAAGAACAATTGGCAAAGTTGATGAAAGTCGGTATCACTCGTTACCATTGTAATTTGGAAAGTTCCGAGAAACATTTCCCTACACTTTGTTCCACTCACAGTATTCAAGACAAGATAGATACGCTTAAAGCAGCGCGTGAGGTGGGAATGGAAATTTGTTCCGGTGGCATTATCGGTATGGGTGAAAGCATGGATGACCGCATTGATTTGGCATTGAAGCTGCGTGAAATAGGAGTTAAATCCGTGCCCATGAATATACTAAATCCGATACCGGGTACTCCATTGGAAGGTATGCCGCCTTTGAGTGATGAAGAAATACTAACGACAATTGCCGTATATCGTTTTCTATTGCCTGATGCTTATTTGCGTTTTGCCGGCGGACGCATTTTGATAGAGCATTTGGAGGAAAAGGCAATGCAAGTGAGCATTAATTCCGCCATAATCGGTGATATGCTCACCACTCCCGGAGCCAAAATCGAACAAGACTTTAAATTAATAAAGCAATTGGGGTACAGTTATTAAAAAAGGAAAGCATAGGAAATAATGGATGAATTATTAACTATACAGCAAGCGAGCCAATGGGCGAGTGCTTATATTGGAAGAATGGTAACAGCTTCTAATATTTCTTACCTTATACAATATGGAAGAATAAAGAAAATCGGTGAGAACGGCTCAACTCAGATATCGCTGTTGGAGTTGCAAAATTATTATAAATCGGAGTTGAAATCGGGAAAAAATGAATTGAAAACTGAAATATTGTTAGGCGATTGTAAAAATGAATTGAAAAAACTTGCAGATAATTCTATTGATTTGATAGTAACTTCTCCTCCGTATGCCGACCGAAGAAAAAACACTTACGGCGGAATAAATCCCGATAAATATGTAGAATGGTTTATGCCAATATCCAAGGAATTATTGCGAGTATTAAAACCCGACGGCACTTTTATTCTAAATATTAAAGAAAAAGCCGAGAATGGAGAAAGAAGTACTTATGTAATAGAACTAATTTTGGCTTTACGAAAACAGGGTTGGCTCTGGACGGAAGAATTTATTTGGCATAAAAAAAATTCATATCCCGGAAAGTGGCCAAATAGATTTCGCGATGCGTGGGAACGACTTTTACAGTTCAACAAAACGCGAAAATTTAATATGTACCAAGACTCCGTAAAAGTTCCGATAGGCGATTGGGCAAATGGTAGATTGAAAAATCTTAGCGAAACAGACAAAATCAGAGATAACGCAAAAAACGGTAGCGGATTCGGCAAAAATATATCAAATTGGTTAGGAAAAGAGAGTGTTTATCCCGATAACGTTTTACATTTATCAACCGAATGCAATAACAAAAACCATAGTGCCGCATTTCCCGACACTTTGCCGGAATGGTTTATTAAATTATTCACAAAAGAAGGCGATGTTGTATTAGACCCATTCGCAGGTTCAGGGACAACATTGCGAGTTGCACAAAAAATGGCACGCAATTCAATCGGCATAGAAATTATGCCGGAATATGTAGAAGCTATAAACGAACAAATTGTGCAAAAATAACTAAAGTTATATTGAAAATGAAAAATTTAAACCTATCGGATGTAACGAAATATGTTGAAGATAATATTGGCATTTTTCACGAAAAACGCATAAAAAGTTTAGACACATTAAAATTGTCGGATGTTCTCAAAAGAAAAAATCCTTATTTGTTTAAAGCAAAATATACCGAAACTTCGGAGCAAATTGTTCGTGGAATTGTAGATGCACACATTTCCTCAAATGAAGAAACTATTTTTGGCGACTGGCTTGAAGGACTGGCTATTTTCGTAAATGAAAAAGTGTATGGTGGTTGGAAATCGGGTATTAAAAATATTGACCTTGAATTTGATAAAGATGGCATGCGTTATATTGTTACAATAAAATCAAGCAAAAATTGGGGAAATAGTAGTCAAGTTGCCAAACTTATTTCTGATTTTAAAACTGCAAAGAAAACTTTACGCACAAGTAATTCACAACTTCAAATAATCGCTGTTAACGGATGTTGTTACAGTTACGATAATCAGCCTGATAAAGGCGATTATTATAAATATTGCGGGCAAGAATTTTGGACATTTATCTCCGGTAATGAAAATCTATATTTGGAAATTGTTGAACCTTTGGGACATAAAGCAAGAGAACGAAATGCTGATTTTCAAAAGTCGTACACTCAAATGATAAACAAATTTACGAAAGAGTTTTCCAATGAATTTTGTAAAGATAATGGCGATATTGATTGGATAAAATTAGTTCAATTTAATTCAGGTAAGAAATGGAAGTAATAAAAAAAAATGATACATTGTATTCAATATTAGAAACAGACGTTCAATCCGAAGCCGTTTATAGAATAGGAAGAAAACTAAACGAGGATGAAATGTTGACTCTAAAAAAACGATTAGAATATGGAATGGGTGAAAATATGCCATTTATTTGGTCTGCAATTTTTGAGGAATTTAAAACTAAGAATTGATCCCGAAATAGATTTATATTTTGCAAGATTTAATAGTTGATATAATCATAATACTATTTCATTTTGATAAAAACTATATGAAATAAGTTAATATTAATGATTTGTATATTTTAGTACATTATTGTTAGATAAGAAATATCATGAATTTGGAGTTTGACAGGGAGCATATTTGGCATCCGTATACGGGGATGAGGGAGCCGTTGCCGGTGTATCCGGTGAAGAGGGCAGAGGGAGTGAGAATTGAATTGGAAGACGGCAGGCAATTGATTGACGGCATGTCGTCGTGGTGGTGTGCCGTTCACGGGTACAATCATCCTGTACTTAATGAGGCTGTGCGGATGCAGGTGGCGGAAATGTCGCACGTCATGTTTGGCGGTTTCACGCATAAGCCGGCGATAGAACTTGCGGAGAAGTTGCTGGCGATGGCACCTGTGGGCATGGACAAAGTTTTCTACTGTGATTCGGGTTCGGTGGCTGTGGAAGTGGCAATGAAAATGGCACTACAATATTGGTATGCCGCCGGAAATAAAAAGAAAACAAGTTTTGCAACCATAACGAAAGGTTATCACGGCGACACTTGGAATGCCATGTCCGTATGTGATCCGGTAACCGGCATGCACAGCATTTTCCGGTCGTCGTTACCTGTACAGTTTTTTATACCTCGTCCCGAATGTCGCTACGGTGAAAGTTGCATGGAAGGAGATTTGGCACCGCTTGAAGCCTGCTTGCGCAACAACCATGAACAGATTGCAGCACTCATCTTGGAACCGATTGTGCAGGGTGCGGGCGGGATGTGGTTTTATTCGGCTGAGTATTTGAAACAAGCGAGAGAATTGTGCAACCGTTATGATGTGTTGCTTATTTGTGATGAAATTGCCACCGGTTTTGGGCGTAGCGGCAAGATGTGGGGAGTTGACCACGCCCGAATAAGTCCCGACATTATGTGTGTCGGTAAAGCCATAACGGGAGGTTACATGAGTTTTGCCGCCGTTATGACCACTGCAAAAGTTGCCGATGTTATCAGTTCTGCCGAACCTTATGTTTTCATGCACGGTCCCACGTTTATGGGCAACCCTTTGGCTTGTGCGGTGGCTTGTGCGTCGATTGATCTGATACGAACTTACGATTTGCAGGCAATGGTGGGAGGTATAGAACAACAATTGAAAGAGGAACTTGCTCCGGCTGTGGCGTTACCGCAGGTTGCGGACGTTAGAGTACTCGGAGCAATAGGTGTTTTGGAATTGAGAAAAAGCGTAGATATGGCAAAGGCACAGGCGGAATTTGTCAAAGAAGGCATTTGGGTGCGTCCTTTCGGGAAACTGGTTTATATAATGCCACCTTTTATAATAGGTAGCAAAGATTTGAGTGTACTCACTTCCGCACTGCTTAAAGTCGTTTCAAAAATGTAATAACAATGAATATAGAGCGTTACGCAAATAAACTTAACACCATTCGTGAAGCAGGTAACTATCGACATTTGAGAGAAGTTCAGCACAACGGATTTCTAATTCATGAAGGGGGTAATGAGTTGCTAAACTTATCTTCAAACGATTATTTGGGGCTATCTGCAAATCGCCGATTTAAGGAAGAATTCTTCTTGGAATTTGATGTGAAATCATTGAATTTCAGTGCTGTCTCCTCTCGTTTATTGTCCGGCAATCATGAATATTATTTGATGCTTGAAAATGACCTGCGAGAACTTTACGGCAAGGAAGCGGCTTTGGTTTTTAATTCCGGTTACCATGCCAATATAGGTATACTACCGGCGTTAACTTCCAAAAAAGATTTAATCATTGCCGATAAATCGGTGCATGCGAGTATCATTGACGGCATACGTCTTAGCGAAGCCGAGTTTGCACGTTATCGGCATGCCGATATGGAGCATCTGCGTTCCATTCTGCAAGAAAAGCGTGAGCAATATGAAAATGTTTTCATAGTTACGGAATCTATTTTCAGTATGGACGGAGATGTGGCTGATTTGCTGGAACTTTGCGACTTGAAGAAAGAGTTCGACGCATTTCTCTACGTGGATGAAGCCCATGCGGTTGGTGTGAGAGGCACAAACGGACTTGGATGTTGCGAAGAGCAGGCTTGCATGGAAGATATAGATTTCATTGTGGGCACATTCGGTAAAGCATTCGCATCGGTTGGAGCGTTTGTTGTTTGCAATGATTTATTTAGGGAATACCTTGTGAACACTCAAAGAAGTCTGATTTTCTCAACGGCACTTCCGCCGATGAACGTGGCATGGACGAGATATGTTCTGAATCGTATGCCGGAATTTTATGAACTGCGGGAAAAGCTTTTAACTGTTTCCGAGCGTTTACGGCAAACCTTGCGTGAGAAGAATTTTGAAACCACCGGTAGCTCCCACATAGTGCCGATGATATGCGGTGAAAACGAAACTGCGGTGGAAATGGCGGAACTGCTTTGCGACAACGGTTTCTTTGTCTTGCCGGTGCGTTATCCCACAGTTCCCAAAAATCAAGCTCGCATTCGATTTTCGCTTAATGCGGCTATTCCTGATGAGGACTATGACTGTTTGTTTGAATTTTTAGAAAAAGGTATAGAATAACATCGTATGAAAACGGAATGGTTGTCAAAAAAATCTTCGGACACCTTACTGTTGTTCTACAATGGTTGGGGCATGGACAAAAATGTGCTTAATCATTTCAATTTTGATTGTGATGTTTTAATGTTTTATGACTACCGTTCACTTTCTGTGGGCGATTTACCGGATTTTTCAGCGTATACGACGATTAGACTTTTGGCTTGGTCGATGGGAGTGTGGGCTGCTGCAAACACGCTTCATCTGTTTGATGTAGAACCGGAGTATGCCGTAGCTGTCAACGGTAGCGAATTGCCTGTTGATGATAGTTTCGGAATACCGGAAAAGATTTATTTACTCACGGAAAAGGGCATGGACAATAGGGGGCGTGATAAGTTTTTGTCGAGAATGTTCGATTCTGTCGAAGACAGAGAGCGTTTTTTTACCGACAACATGCCTGCGAGAGAACTGTCCGAACAGATTGAAGAATTGACACAAATACGAATAGCGTCTGCCCTCAATCATAATTCGATACATTGGGATAAGGCTTTAATCTCCGTGAACGACCGGATTTTCCCGTCTGAAAATTTGTTTAACTATTGGAATGAAAAAACGAATGTGATTACGCTACAATCGGGACATTATCCGTTCTTTGTTTTGAAAAATATGATATTCTCGGAAAATATTCCGAAATTATTATGTTTTTAGGGGAAAGAGGAAATGATAGTTACGATTTTGACAAAAGTTATAAGCCTTTTTTTCATGCTTTAAATGAATGATTAATAATAGAAAATGACAACAATGAATAAGATTTTAAATTTAGTATTAGCAAGTATGTGTTTAATGCTTTTAGCAGCTTGTTTGTCTAAGGCTGTTGCTGCAACAACAAACAAAACTTCTGCCGGTTGCGGCAGTGATTTCACTGACAGTCGGGATAATCAGGTTTACCCTACGGTTCAAATCGGGAGTCAGTGTTGGATGGCTAAGAATTTGAATTACGGCAGTAGAGTGAGCGGAAATGATAATAAAACACACAAACGCTCCGGCGTTCAAAAAATATGTTATGATAATTTGGAAAGTAATTGTGATATCTACGGCGGACTTTACAGTTGGAAGGAAACTGTAAACGGCGAAAATTCCGGCAGTATCAAATATGTTGTCGGCAGTTCAAATGTTATTCAAGGTGTATGTCCGGATGGTTGGCATGTTCCGAGCGATGAAGAGTTTAAGACTTTGGAAATGCAACTCGGTATGACACAGGCACAGGCAAACACTATGTATGGGCGTAGTAATGATCAGGGGCTTCAGTTAAAGAGTACCACCGGTTGGTTGTCAAACGGGAATGGCACTAACAGTAGTGGTTGGAGCGGGCTTCCGGGTGGCTATCGGAATAACTCCGGTAGTACGTTCAGCAACGTTGGTGCGGGTGGGTACTGGTGGTCGTCATCAGAGAATCGTTCTTCCAGTGCGTGGCGCCGGGCTTTGGTCTATGTAAACGCTACAGTCCACCGTTTCACCTACAATAAATCCTACGGCTTTTCCGTCCGTTGTTTACTGAATTAGCGTGGTATTCTGTAGTGGCGTTGCATGCAACGCCCGAAAATATACACCGACATCGTCATCGGGCGTATGCCATACGCCCGTAGATTACAGGCGTTTCGGATATTATATTATGTGTCGTGAAAATAGATTTTCGGCTTAATGGTCATTTCATCTTCAGTTTTGACCATTAGACTGGATTTTCTTAATTTTTGCCGTTTTTTGAGCCTCAAAGAAGCATGTTTTGATTACCTTTGTGTTTTATGATGCTTTTCTAACGATTGTTGTTTTAGGAGTATGAGACCATTGTATAATATATATTGCGACGAGAGTTGCCATCTGGAGAACGATGGTTGCAAGTCGATGGTGTTGGGGGCTATATGGTGTCCCGACAAAAAAAAGGATGAGATATTTCGGCGTTTACGCGAAATCAAGGTCGAGCATGGGCTGAGTCCGCATTTCGAATTGAAATGGAATGCAGTGTCTCCGAGTAAACTTGCCTACTATCTTGATGTGGTCAATTACTTTTTCGATAACTCCGACCTCCATTTCAGGACACTTGTTGTCCCCGACAAAGCGGATTTGGACCATGTGAAGTTTCGTCAAACACACGACGACTTCTATTACAAAATGTATTTCAGTCTGCTTAAAACCATATTCGAGCCGGATAATAGCTACAACGTATATATCGACATCAAGGACACCCGTGGTAACGAAAAAGTAAAGAAACTGCACGAAGCTCTTTCTAACACCCACTATGATTTTTCGCACAATCTGATTCGTAAAGTGCAACAGGTGCGTTCACACGAAGTCGAATTGATCGGACTTGCGGATTTTTTTACGGGAGCGGAAGGTTATGTCCACAGAGGCTTAGAGACAAGCACGGCAAAAATTGACCTCATAGCCAAAATCAGAGAACGGTCGGGTTATTCTTTATTAAAGCCAACCCTGTACAAAGAGGATAAGTTTAATGTTTTTATCTGGAAATCAGGGTATGGCAAACAGTAGCGTGGATTATTTTGAACTTCCGGAGCTTATTACGCTGACCGAGTTCGGCGATGATTTCGATGCCTACTTAGAGGCTGTGTATGAAGTGTTCAAAGAGAATTTTGTTGTTCAAAAACCTGTTTTCCAAGGGCGACAACTCGGACTCAAAAAGCATCCCGTAATAGAGGGCAAAGAGTACACATTTTGGCATATGATTTCGAGTGGTAAATCTGAAGCCAATCGCAATACCGATATGCAACGTATGGAACGGATCAGGTGGTCTCCAAAGATGATTAACTTCTCGGAACACCCATACCTAAAAGTTTGGCGCAACACGAGAGCCGGAGGTCAAGAGAGTATTCTGATTTGGCACAATGCCGAGAAATTTCTTGTGGTTTTGAGAGACCGTGGTAGCTATCTTCTGCCGTGGACTGCTTATCCGGTCAGTTATCGCAACATGGAGAAGAAGTTGATGAAGGAATACGAGGATTACATATCCTCTAAAAAAGCCGAAACCGCTCGGTTATAGACCGAACGGAATCTTTTCTCCTCTAACAGCGTGGTTAATGAGATGGTGCAAATGTAATCATCTTTTCTCAAAAAACGTTCCACAACTGCAAATTATTTTGTTTCGATTAAATCAAGTGGTTTAATAACGTCAATCCTCTTGCCTGAAAGGCAAAATTTTCGTAACCGTAGGTCAAGCGAAGCGCAACCTGCGGGATGTCGCCAATCCCCTACGATTTGCAAAATACCATGAAATGGTTGGGTATACGCCCGAAAAATATACACCGACATCGTCATCGGGCGTATGCCATACGCCCATACATTACGGGAGTTGCGGATATTATATGGTGTGGCGTGAAAAATATTCTAACATTATTTTGTCGATATTCAGAATTATTTTTTTACATTTGCATCGCAATAGTTTCTTTGCAAAAACCATGGGTTTTTGAGGCTCCAAAATCGGTGAAAATCAATGAAATAGGGTTGTTTACAAAAAGAGGCTAACTGCTACATTTTTAAATAATTAAACTAAGTGTAAAATGAATGTGGAAGATACCGAAAGAGGGAAAAAAAGAGGCGAAATTAACCATGTATTTCGCAATTTTTTAATTTGTGCCTGTATCCTGTTGAGCACAAATGTTTTAGCTAATAATGTGAGGTTCAATTCAAAGCCGACTGTTTTTTTAAGCGGCGACAGCGTAATAATCTCATTTTCATTATCTTGGGATCACTCGTGGCGAGATGACTTTAATTGGGATGCTGTTTGGGTTTTTGGGAAGTACGGAAAGGGAATTTCCGACAATTGGCATCATCTAAACCTCTCAACGTCAGGGCATATAATGCCTTCGGGGTTCACTTATGATGTCGGAAACATTGATGCCGACAATGCGGGCGGTTTGTTCCTTATGCGTGCCGACAAGGGCAGCGGAGCTGTTAATAATCAAACGTTTACTATCAAAACCCATGTTTCCAACTTTAACAATATAAATGCCGCAAATCTTAGCAGCGGCGACGTTTTTCTCAGCCTTTCCGCTATAGAAATGGTATATATTCCTTACGGGGGTTACTATCTTGGTGACGGAGCAACGCCTAATCGTCTCGGCGGCAGCGACGGAGCAGCGATAGCCGTGAACAGCGAAGATGCTTTGACGGTTTACACTGTTACTTCCGGCACTGTCGGAGCTTCAAAGAGTTTGCCTTCGTCGACTTCCGCTAATTTCCCAAAAGGTTATAAAGGTTTTTATTGCATGAAATATGAGGTGAGTCAAGATCAGTATGTAAGTTTTCTCAATTCTCTCACTCGTGCTCAACAAAAAGCACGAATCGGCAATAATCTTGATGAATTGAAAGTGGGTGATTATGTTTTCGGCGATAAATTGAGTCCAAGCTATAGAAACGGCATTTGCGTTATATCCAATCCTGCAGGTAAGCCTGCAATTTTCGGTTGCAACCTTAATCCTGCCGAACCTTATTTCGGTGCGGATGACGGAAAGTGCATCGCTTGCAATTATCTCACTCCCGCCGATATGTTGGCTTATTGCGATTGGGCATGTTTGCGCCCAATGAGTGAGTTGGAATATGAAAAGGCGTGTAGAAAACCTTATCCTCAGGCAGCTATTGAGGGCGAGTTTGTTTGGAACTCAGCAAGCGGCGTCAGCGGTTTGAGCGGAGCGGGAGCATTGCTCAACGCCGGCAGGGTGAATGAGCAGCCGGCTTCGGGAGCAACTAACGTCAATTATAATAATGGCAGTTTGGGACCTGTTCGCAGTGCGAGTTTCGGCACTTCGAGTTCCACGCAAGCTCAGGCGGGTGCCACTTTTTGGGGTTTGATGGAGATGAGCGGCAACGTGGCAGAGCTTTGCTATTCCGTTAATGCTGCCACAACTTTTAATACTTATAATATTTACGCTTCTCACGGCAACGGCGAAGTAAACCCTTCGGGAGCGACGGATATAGCTACCACTGTTTGGTCAAATGCAGCTGCTTCATTTATCGCTAAGGGCGGCAGTTTTGCGAGCACAAACACCACCGAGTTAGCAATTTCGGATAGAACGAGAGCCACTGTTTCCGACGTTAGAGACAGCACCGTTGGTTTTCGGGCAGTGCATACTTTTGGTGGCAGTAGCGTAACGGTTGATGCGGGAGAGATTTTTGTTCCTGTTGAGGGATGTGCCACCGGAATAACAGTTTCCAACACCACTTCCGCAAGCGTGCTTTGGAACGGAGCAGAGTTTGAAGTTCCTGTTAACTATGTTTGGTATGTGAAGGAGGGAGCAGCCGGTGCTTGGAGTTTGATACCTGATGAAACGGGAGCAGATTTGAATGATTATAAACCTTCGCTGCCTTCTACCGGCATTGGAATCACTGTCTGGTTTAAGCGTAAGGCAGTTACTTCTTTGGGAGAGGCTGAGAGCGCAGAGATTTCTACCACCGTCCCTAATTTGAATATAACTTTCGAGCCTTCGACATCTAAGCTTGATGCTTGCGGAGCTGGCTCAGTTAGGGTGAGCGTGCCTTATAACACAACTACCCCCGTTTTCACATGGACGACGGAAACGGGCAACAAAACGGGCGTAAGCTACACTCCTGAGTACACGGATTTCACGAAAGGCACTTTAACAAATGGAGATGTTTCTGTTACGTGTTTGGTGGAGGTTTCGGGTTGCACGAACAGCAAGAGTTTGACTGTGTCGGTAACTCCACTTCAGCCGAGAATAAGTTTTACTTGCGGTAGCATATACACAGACACGAGAGAAGTAATCTCTCAGGATTATCCTACGGTTCTAATCGGAGATCAGTGTTGGATGACAAAAAACATGAATATAGGCACACGAGTAGCCGGTTCAGATTACAATACTCATCAGACAGCCGGAATCCAGAAGATATGTTATGATAATTTAGAAAGTAATTGTGATATTTACGGTGGACTTTACAGTTGGGCAGAGGCAGTGAATGGAGAGCAAACCGCTTCGGGCGCAATCAATACGGCAACCGACTTTAATAAGAAATGTGCCGTAGACGGTAGCGGACATACACAGGGCATTTGTCCTGATGGTTGGCATGTTCCGAGCGATGCGGAGTTTAAAACACTCGAAATGGCTCTTGATCCTCCGCTTACACAGGCTCAGGCAGATGCCACGATTTGGCGTGGTAGTGATCAGGGGCGTCAGTTAAAAAGTATTGATTTGTGGACATATTATGATGCTTCAACAACGGGCACCAACACCTCATTTTGGGACGGGCGATCGGGTGGCGACCGGGTTAGCTCCGGTGGTACGTTCAGCCTCGTTGGCACGCACGGATTCTGGTGGTCGTCATCAGAGTACAGTTCTTCCAATGCGTGGCGCCGGCATCTGGATTACAGCTACGCTACAGTCTACCGTGACGACACCAATAAGTCGCGCGGCTTCTCCGTCCGTTGTCTTTTAAATTAGATTAGAGTGTAGGGATTAGAGTATAGAGAGTAGCAGATGGACTTTTGTCCGAGTGGATTAAACTTTTTATTAAGTGTTTGAGGTTTATGAAGCAAGAACAATGTTCATCTG
>JAISHE010000005.1 GCA_031262745.1 Culturomica sp.
TCTAATATAAGTTCTGGTACATGTACTCAAAGTTCGGGTACATCTAATATAAGTTTTGGTACATGTACTCAAAGTTCGGGTACATCTAATATAAGTTCTGGTACATGTACTCAAAGTTCAAGTACATCTAATATAAGTTTTGGTACATGTACTCAAAGTTCGGGTACATCTAATATAAGTTTTGGTACATGTACTCAAAGTTCGGGTACATCTAATATAAGTTTTGGTACATGTACTCGAAGTTCGGGTACATCTAATATAAGTCGGGTACATGTACTCAAAGTTCCGGTACACCTAATTAAAGTTCGAGTACATGTACTCAAAGTTCAAGTACATCTCCTAAAAGTTATATTACATGTGCTAAAAGTTCAAGTACATCTCCCAAAAGCTATATTACATCTCCCAAAAGTTCAAACACATGTACCCAAAGGTTTAATAGGGCGGATAATTAAATATAAAGGTCGCGTTCTCCGGCAGCAAGTCGATGGTAATAACTTAAGAACGTAGGTAGCAATTGTTTTTCGGAGAAGAACGACGTTGCCTCAATCTCTTTTAGTTCTTTTTCAATTAAAGTTTCGCCTACTATACGAGTTTCCGGTGAAGCATAGTCGTTTAAAAATTCACGGAAGGTGAGCACGGCATTGAGTTTACAGAATTTTCCTTCCGTGCCGCTTTCGAGAAGGTTCATAATCTTATCTCCCGTGCGTCCGCAGCGATAACCGGCAGTGCAAAAGGATGTAATATATCCGTCGACGGCTAATTCTCTAACCACTTCGTCCAAACTTCTTTGGTCGCCGAGTAGGAATTGAACCTTTTCTATGTTTTCTTCCTGTTTCTTTTGTTTGGAATAGGCACCGATACCGATTTTTGTGGATGCATCGGTTTGTGTGCAACCGTATCCGATAATTTCACGTCTCAGTTCGGCATGTTCACGGGCTGTAACGATTAACCCCGTGTAGGGTACAGCCAAGCGCAGCACTGTTACTAACTTCTTAAAGTCGTCGTCATTTACTAAATAAGGTGAGTTTTGACTTATAAAACTTCCCGGAGCCGGTTGCATACGCGGAAACGAAATAGTGTGGGGACCAATACCGAATTGGCGTTCCAAATCATGAGCATGCTCAACGAGTCCCATCACTTCAAATCGCCAATCGTAGAGTCCGAACAAAGCACCGATAGCCACATCGTCAATTCCGGCATCCATTGCCCTGTGCATGGCATAAAGCCGCCAGCGGTAGTTACCTTTAACCGTGTCGACAGGATGTAATTCGGCATACCGTCCTTTGTGGTAGGTTTCTTGAAACACTTGATATGTGCCCAAACCGGCGCGCCAAAGTTTTTTTAAGTCTTCAACGCACATAGGAGCAGCATTCACGTTAACGCGTCGAATGTTGTTGAAACCGTTGCCGGAAGGAGTGGTGCATTTCACTGAATAAATCGTAGACATTGAATCTGCAATATAATCGGCATCACTGAGAGGATGCTCGCCGTAGACGGCAATCAAACGCTTGTGTCCTTCGTTGATGACGGAAATTGTTTCATTTTTAATTTCTTCAGTTGAAAGCACATGACGCTTTTCTTCCTTGTTATCACATCGAAAACCACAGTAACGACAGCTGTTAACACAAAGATTTGAACAATAAAGCGGAGCAAAGAAAACTATTCTATTATCATAAACCTTTTTCTTCACTTCGAGTGCCGTTTCTTTCATCTCTTTCCACAGTTCTTTATCTTTAACATTCAAAAGAACAGCTGTTTCCTGAGGTGATAAAAGTTTAATTTCCAATGACTTTTTTAAGATGTCATGAACCAAAGCAGGATCGGGATTGGCTGACTTAGCTAAATTTTCCGATATAGACGTTTCATCTATGAAATCCTTACCGTTAATGAGATATTTATCTATTTCCGACTGTTTAATAACATGTCGGCTCCAATCTTTTGCATTCATAATTATAATTGCTGATTTAGTACCCAAGCATCTTTATAGTCGGGATATTTGTCTTTTATATATGCGATTGCCTGTTCCGCCTCTGCTTCGGTTTCAAAAGAAAGTGCAATCACTCTATACATTCCGTTCTCGTTTTTTTGGATTAAACTGCTGTCAAATCCTTCATTTTCGAGTTTCTTCAAGGTGCGTTTTGCATTAGACTTTTTATTGAAACTCCCCACAACTACATGGTAGTTCATAGATATTATGCGAGTTTCTTCCTTATATATTACTATCTCTTCTATTTTGCTGTTGTTTGCAGTTGAATCGAGTAAATTGTTGTGCGACTGCAAAGTGTCTTCGATAGGAGAATTATCTTCTTTAGGCAGAGTTTCATTTAAAGTGTCCGCAACTTGTTTAACGGGAGTAACCATAGGTACCACCGGCAGTACTTCTTCTTCTTTAACTTTTTTTACTTTCTTGGTGTTGCCGAAAAGCAGGTTTACACCGAACCTAAGGCTTACCGCTTTGGCTGATGTATAGTTGGCAGCAAGTAAATTGTCGGTAGCCACATAAAGTTGCAGCGGACCGGCTTTGGCTGTGATTCCTGCACCGACGTCGAAACTGCCGGGTAAAGAAACCGCCGGAGCCACCGAAAGGCTTACATTTCTTAATAGTCGAGCATTCATTGAAGCCGTAAACGTAGGTAACAAACGCTGATTGACAAGAGATAGACGCAATAAACCGCCGGCGGTGAACGTTCTGTTTAAATCGTAGGATGCTCCCAAAAACAATTTGGAATTAAGCATGTGTGTATATGAACCGTTGCCGTCAACAAGTCGGAAACTGTTCTTCAAACTGTCGACCAAATCGTCGAAAACGTCGTCTAAACTTTTGTAGTCGGCATCTCCATTATCCAAACTGTTGGAAATGTCGGCACCTTTCCAATCAAATACAGCATCCTGACTGAAATGGTAGTTACCTTTCCACCTTATAAATCCCAAGTCGACAACGCTCGCAAACAGGTTTATCTTCTCATTCAACTTATATTGTGCGCCTAAATCCACAGCGAAACCCGGATTATCGGTGTTAAAATAATCGGAAACATTTTCACTGAAATCGGCATCGAAATCATCCCAATTCACATATTGATTGTCTTTCGTATAAGTGAAAGTAACCGGAGCCGTGATGCGCAGCTCTTGCTTGGAAGAGAGGCGCAAAGTGTAATCATCAACGGAAGATGCAATACTTATATCGGATTTCTTAACGTCAATATTTGCAGTTCCCAACAAAAATTTAGCCCTACCGCCTACGGAAAGACGGTCGTTCACTTGCTTTGATAAGCCGAGAGCCACTTCTGTGTACGCACTCGAATTGAGAGCGATGCCGCCGAAATCAAAGGTTTTACCGATATACGAAGCGTTGCCTTCTTTCAGAAATGTGAAAATACCTTTGTCCAAAGAAACCGCAAAATCATTCTTTCCCGAAATATCTAATGTGAAATACCATTTGTTTATCTTCATTCCGTAAGCGAACAAGGAAGTTGCCGAATTTATATATGCCGTGTTATGCTTACGTAGTTTTTTATACATCTTATCAATGTCCACATAAAGCGAATCATTATCACCTTTGACTAAAATGTTGTCTATTGCAAAAGAGGTGTTCCAATAGTTGAGCGAGATACCACTCAATACCGGTAAACCTATCCAAACTTTGTATTCCGGTTGATAAGCAGGGTTCAAATTCACTCTCTGAGGAAGGTTGGGCAAGAAATAAGCGGTGGCATCACCGCTTTGAGCCATAGTCGCTTGTATAATAGATAAACAAAATACGAACAGGTAAAAAATACGTTTCATCTTACTTTTTGAGTTTTTGACAATAACAAAAGTAAGCCAAAAAAATTAGAATTTGTGTTTCTATTTTAATTTTCTACAACTTTGAAAGGTTTTCTTGCAAATGTTGTAAACCGGTTCTTTCAAGCGGAGTGGAATCAAAAAGACGATGAAATTTCTCTTCATTCATATCTTTCCAATCTTGCTTACTCAGGTGAACAACTTCCGGAGTTATTTGAAATTCCGGATGAGAATGTGTTTTTAAGTCGGCATTGCAGGGACAAACTTCCTGACAACGGTCGCAACCGAAAATGTTGCCGTTGAGATTATTAATAGCGGAAGATTGTCTTTTTTCTATTGTGTCGTAGGCAATACATTTCCGTGCATCAAGCATGTAAGGGGATAATGCCTCAGTGGGGCACGCATCTATGCAACGTTTGCAACTACCGCAAAGCACTTTATCGAAAGGTTCGTCATAGCTATCGAAGGCTTCGGGAGTTACAATCACTCCTATTAAAACGAAGGAGCCGAATGTTTTGCTTATAAACAGATTGTTTTTACCTATCCAACCTAAGCCGGCTCGTCTTGCCCATTCTTTTTCAAAAACAGGGGCGGAATCTACGAAGCATCTTCCTCCGACGAAATGTTTGAGCTGTTGCAGTTTGTTTTTTATTACTGCATGGTAGTCCTTACCGTAGGCATAACGGGCTATACGGGGAGAACCATCGGATTGACGATTATCGGTATAATAATTCATTAGAGTAACCACTACCGACTGTGCATTCTCTACAAGCAAGGCGGGATTTTCACGTTTTTCAACGTTATTTTCCATGTAAGTCATTTCACCGTTGCAACCTTGTGCCAACCACGATTCGAGGCTAAGTCGTCTTTCCGGTAGTGGCGTTACTTTGGCTATACCTACGGCATCGAAACCGAGCGTGGCAGCTTGTTGCTTAATGAAAGAGGATTGCAGCATGTTTAAACGTCGAAACCGAGTTCCAAACGGGCTATTTCGCTCATTTTGTCAATAGACCATGCGGGTTCAAACACCAAATTAACGGTAACTTCGTCAATGCCGTCAATTTCTTTAACCACGTCGTGAATATTTTGAACTATCTCATCCGCAATAGGGCAACCGGGTGCTGTGAGCGTCATGGTTATTAAAACTTCGGTAGGTTTCAAAAACTCTATGCCGTAGATTAATCCCAAATCCCACACGTTAACCGGAATTTCGGGATCGTGGACTGTTTGCAATTTTTCAATGATGATATTTTTTAATACTTCGTTTTCCATAACATTATGATTTTACTTTGAATGCAAGGGCATATATTTTAATTTTCTTAATCATTGACAATAAACCGTTTGAACGGGTGGGGGAAAGATGTTGGTTGAGACCGATTGTTTCTATGAATTTTAAATCGGCATTTAGAATATCTTCCGGTTTTTCTCCGGAGAAAACTTTAATAAGTAAAGCGACAATACCTTTTGTTATGATTGCATCGCTATCGGCAGAGAAATATAGAAGTCCGTCCTTTTCTTCGGAATGCAGCCACACCCTTGATTGGCATCCAACAATCAGATTATCATCCGTTTTGTAGCGTTCATCCATAGGTGGCAATTCGTTACCTATTTCAATAAGATAGGCGTATTTATCCATCCAATCATCGAAAGCCGCAAATTCTTCAATTATATCTTCTTCTTTTTCCTTAATTGTTTTCATCAATGTTCTGTCTTTATAATTTATAACTTTCCCAAGTACATTAACGTGGAGCAATTTATCGGATTTAAAATCTCGGCAGCAAATCGTTTCAAATCCGCAATAGTGAACTGCTTGTAGATGTCAATCTCCGTATTTATTAATTCCACATTACCCATAGCCTCATATAGTGCGAGGTTGGCGGCTTTGTTTTGATAGTTTATTTCGGAATATTTACTGCGTGCTTCGGCTTTGTTGAGCACCTTTTCCAATTCCCTGTCGGTGATGGTTGCGTTTATGAAACTATCAATTTCGTTTAAAATGGCATTATCGGCTTCCTCCGGTGTTATACTTGGCGAAATCCTTCCGCTGAAAACGAATAATCCGGGATCGAAATCACCGGTAACGTATGCATCCAAAGAAGAGAAGATTTCCTTTTTTATAAGATTTTGGTAGAGCCGTGAAGAATTACCGTTGGAAAGAATATCGGATATAAGGTCGCAGGCATAGAAATCTTCGGATGTTCTTCCGCCGGTGTGATACACTTTGTAGAGCGCATGTGCCGGCACATTATTATCCGTAAGTACCAATCGGCGTGCTTCGTTTTGTAGAGGTTCCGCCGGAATATTCTGAGCAATAGAATCGGTTGCAGGAATGTCATTGAACCATTTTTCTACTAATTCAAACGCTTGTTTTTCTTCAATATTACCGGTTAACACTACTACGGCATTATTGGGGGCGTAGAAACGTCGGAAGAAACTGCGAACATCATCCAAAGTGGCACGCTCTATATGTTCGGGGTCTTTACCGATTACGTTCCACTTGTACGGATGAACGTGATATGCGAGCGGTCGCAAATGTGTCCATACATCGCCATAGGGCGCATTAAGATAACGTTGTTTGAACTCCTCTACCACTACGTTTTTCTGAACGTTAAGCGATTGTTGTGAGAAAGCAAGTTGCATCATACGATCGCTTTCCAACCACAGGGCTGTTTCCAAATTTGCAGCGGGTAGAGTGGTGTAGTAATTTGTGTAGTCGAAAGTGGTGTAGGCATTGTTTTCGCCTCCTGCCATTTGCACTTCACGGTCGAAGTCGGGGATATTTACCGAACCACCGAACATCAAGTGTTCAAACAGGTGGGCAAAGCCGGTTTTATCTTCCGATTCGTTTCGGGAACCCACCTTATATAATGTGTTCACACAGACAAAAGGTGTGCTCTTATCTGTGTGAACTATTACCGTTAAACCGTTTTTAAGTGTACTACGGGAATATTGAATCATACTATTCCTTTACGATTATTTCTCTATATTAGGTAATTCCAATCCGTAGTGATTTTTGCTGTCTTCGGCTTTCAACCATAAACCGAGTATGAATGCGAGGACGCCCAAACATGCGAATATCAACATAGGCACGGTGTAGTCGTACACTGCACCTTCTGCCACTTTTTCGGGCGTAATGCCGGGATTGCTTGCGTCCAAAGCCCAACCGATGACGATAGGAAATAACCAAAGTCCGATGTTTTGAATCCAGAAGATAACTGCATAAGCAGAACCCAGATAGCGGTTTTCAACGAGTTTGGGAACTGAGGGCCACAAGGCTGCGGGTACCAATGAGAACGATATGCCGAGTATTACGATTGCGGCGAATGCCACTAACTGAGTGAGGGGTGCGAATGCGAAAATCAAATGGCACACAATCATTAATATAGCTCCAAGTATAAGCATTGTTGCGCCTTTACCTTTGGTGTCGAGAAATCTGCCGAGAAATGGGGTGAGGATAGCTGCACCTACGGGAAACCACATGAAGATATTGGATGCTTGTTTGGGGTCAAGTCCGAGTCTGTTTTGCAACATATCCACAGCATATTTCTGGAACGGGAAAATAGCTGAGTAATATAGCACACAAAGGAAAGCCACGATGAGGAAAGGTCGACTTGTGATAAGTTTTCCTATATCCGATATGCGGAAAGGATCTTCTTTTTCTTCTTCCACTGCGCCGAGTTGTCGGTCGAGTTTGCGATCCATGAAGCTATATATAATAAAGGTAATCAAACCGATGCATAGAAGCAATGCACAAATCGCAACGGGACGCACGATTGTTGCGTCGGCACCTTCGATTAAACGCGGTGTCATAAAAAATACGGCTAATACTCCAAGTCGAGCTATTGCCATTTCAATTCCCATTGCCATAGCAAGTTCTTTGCCGGTGAACCATTTTACAATAGCTCTTGATACGGTGATACCTGCCATCTCCGTACCGCAACCGAAGATCATGAAACCCAATGATGCGAGCTTGGCACTTGCGGGGAAAGATGTCCAAAACGAATTGAAGAACTCGTAGCCGATGCCACCATTGTTAAAGTATTCGGACAAACCGTAGAGTTTTATACCGGCACCGACTATCATCATTGATGCCGATAAGATACCTGTGAATCTTACTCCCATTTTGTCAAGGATGATACCTGCGAAAATCAGGAAGAACACGAATACATTAAGGAAATATTCGGAACCTACTACGATGCCGAACACTTTGGAATCCCAGCCGAGAGTGGTTTCGAGCATCTGCTTCATAGGCGAAAGAATATCCACGAAAATGTAAGCAAAGAACATGGTTGAAGCAATGAGAACCAATGCTGTCCACCTTGCTGCGGACGAATCTTTAATCAGTTTGTTCATTTTTTCTGTCATAACTTTTTTGATTTAGTGATTAAATAAGACGGTTCAAAAGTACAAATTTTTTGCTATCCTTGCTGTTTATAATATGAATTTCTATATGACGTTGCCTTAAAAGCAATTGAATTAAAATCTCAAAGAGTGAAGTTTATTGTCAATAAAAAAAACGTGGAAATTCAATTTCTTGAACTCCCACGCAAATCAATTTATAATTTTTTTATCAAACACTCACGGAATAAGTGAAAACCTAATAGTTGAAAAATTAGCGTTTCTACTTTTCAAATCGTTTCTCAACTGCCGACCAATTAAGAACTTTCCAGAAGTTTTCAACATATTTTGCTCTTGCATTTTGTACATCAAGATAGTAGGCATGTTCCCAAACGTCCAAATTTAACAATGGTTTTTTACCTTCCGTAAGAGGATTTTCCGCATTATGGGTTTGTTGAATTTCAAGTTTACCGTTATTGTCAACCAACCATGTGTAACCCGAACCGAAAAGTCCCAACGCAACTTCGGCAAATTTCTTTTTAAATTCGTCGATTGAACCGAACTCTTTCTCAAGAGCCTGCTTTAAATTACCGGTAGGAGCATTATTTTCGTTAGGAGCTTGAAATGCTTCAAACTGAAAATAGTGGTTGTAGACCTGTGCGGAATTATTAAACAAACCACCTGATGCCGAAAGCATTATCTCTTCAATGCTCATATCTGCAAATGGAGTACCTGATTTTTGTTTATTGGTATTGTCAACATAAGTTGCCAAATGCTTACCATAGTGAAAATCTATCGTTCTCTCACTGATGTAAGGTTCAAGAGCATTATGAGAATAAGGCAAAAGCTGAAGTTTAAGAATTCCGTCGCTTCCTTTTTCATTCACTTTTGAAGAACTCAACAATACGCTCTGTGCTGTTTTAATGGTAGTCTTTTTATCCATTGCTATATACTTTTAATATTTGCATTTTTTACGTATGATTTACCCTTGATGTTACATTATCTTAACGATCGAATCTATAAGAAATAGATGCTCCGAATGTGAACGGATTACCGGATTGTCCGAGATATTTAAGATCTTCACGGTTGGGTATCATGGAAAGCGGACTTTTCAGCATGTTGGCAAAATAATGTTGGTTTAAAATGTTTAGATTCCACAATTCCAATGATAAATTTTTCATAAAACCGACTTCGCATGAAGCGTTCCATAAGAAATAAGGCTTTTGTCGCAGCTTTTCATCATTTGAGTTGTCGAAATAGCGTTCACCTATTCCGGTAACATTTGTAGAAACGGAAACATAGTCAAGCCATTGAACGGGTTTTTCTTTATGATACACAGCACCGGTATTAAAAGTGAAATCCGGAACAAGCGGCAGTTTATTATTTTTATAATCAAACGGCTGATGAGAATTTGGGTTGACACCTGAAAAATCGGTAAACTCGGCATGTGTGTAGCCTACAGCCAAATTATAAGTGAGTTCCGGAATTATGCGCCATTGCATATCCATTTCAATGCCTTTACTTGTGGCATCACCACCGTTTTTGATTACCGATGCGTTCATTTCCATTTCAAAAAATTGCTGGTCGCTCCAATCTATACAAAATGCTGCAAGGTTAAGATTGAAATTTCGAGCAGGATTTATATATTTAAAACCGATTTCATAGTTCCATGTATGGTCGCTTTTATAGGCAATATTATTGCGCTGTTGATTAAGCACTATGTTGTAGCCACCTGCACGATAACCTTTTGAAACGCTTATGTAAGTGTTTATATTTTCATTCCATTTTTTCATAAGGCTGAACTTCGGCAACCATTCACGATATGTTTTTGATTGATTAAATGCGGTATCTATATTGCCGGAAGCACGCACTTGTGTGTCTGTATAATCCACTTCGGCTCTTTCCGTGTCATAACGCAAGCCGGCGGTGAAGGAGAGACCGGGTAGAATGTTTTTCACCGTCATTTGACCGTAACCGGCTATACCTTTCGTGGTTGTGCGATTATTGTATAAATCTTGAATGTAGTTTGCCAATATCGGTATCCACACATTGGGAGCCACTTCAATGCGCACATTGTATTTATCTTCATTATAAGTGATGTTTACACGATTTTTCAAATCTTTGTAGAAACCGAAAGCACCCACAATCCAATCAAAATGTTCATTACTATTGGAATGAAGGTTTATTTCCTGAGTAACAAGATTTTGATGTGAAGGTTTTTCATTATAATAAAGGTTGAAATCGGAATAATCCTGATCGTTTTTCTGTATGTCATCATAATAAGAATAGGAGGTGATAAATCCCAAAGTCATATTTTTCAGCGATTTTTTCACGTTTACATAAGATTGTAACAAATCACGATTGTAGGAAGACGGAGAATTATAAGAAACTTTAAAATGTTCATGTCTCAAAGAATCCGGATTGTAATAGCCGTAGCCACCTTCTTCCGTTTTATAATAGTTTAAACCGAATTTCAAGTCCCAATTGTTCCCCGGTAACCAACGACCTTGATAACGAAGTGTGTAACCACTATTTTCGTCGGACTTTTTGCCTGTCCATTTGTTTGTGAAAAAGCCGTCATGACGGTTATAGGCAAAGAAAAATTTATTATAAAAATTCTTTGCAAACGGCAAATTAACAAGTATATTATAATTTTGGTTACCATAATTACCATATCCTATCTTTGCTGACACTTTAAATTCATCAGTAGGATAATTGGTAATAATGTTTATCATTCCTCCGATGGTGTTACGTCCCTGTAAAGTGCCCTGCGGACCTCTTAAAAGTTCAATTTGGCGAATGTCATACAGGTCGAAAATATATGTGTTTTTATCAAAAACAGGTACACCGTCCACATAAAGTCCCACAGTCGGATTAGTGGTGGGTGTACCGATACCGCGAACGAAGAGAGGAGTGGAGAGTTTTAAACCATTGTCCAGAACATATAAATTAGGAATTAGTCCCGAAAGGCTGCGAATATCAATGCTTCCTTTATTGGGTAGATCGCTGCTCTTTAAAACGCTTACCGCAACTGGAATATCAATTATTGAGATGTCTCTTTTTTCAGCTACTACAACCACATCATCCAAAGTTCGTGAATAAGCGATGCTGTCATTATCCTGAAAAGCATATAACGAAGAATAAAGGCACACGAATGCCGTTAAAAAAATATATTTCATTTGTTTAAATTTAAATTTGTAAAACTTGTATGCGAAAAATAAATCAGGCAAATAAAGGAGGTGCCCTCATTAAAGGCGGAGGAGTATCCGCAGATATGTAACGAGATTTATATAAAATAGTGTGTCTAACGACAATATCGGGTGATTGATATTCAGAATCTAAATTTTCTTTTTGCATCGTGGTTACGACACTTACTTCCGTGCATCTATTTTCCGTTTGTTCATATTGAAAGCGCACGGTTGCTTCGACATCTGCCTTTGAGTAAAGGCATAAAAAGAGAAAAGATGATACCAAACAGTATATCAACACATTTGTATGTATGCTTAGAAAAAACATTCAATAAATATTTTTCAACAACTGCCGGCAAAGATAATAAAAATAGCAGGTCGTTTATTTATTTCCGGTAGAGATTGCTTTTTCCATTCTGAAATTTGCTTGGTTTTTATAAATTCTTTATCGGTTGTGATGTCGCATGCGATAGTCAATAGGGTGGAAGGGTGGAGCACTGTAAGAATATCTATTAGAAGAGCTATATTCCGATAGGGCGTTTCAATGAAAATCTGGGTACGTTGTTCTTGTGCGGATTGTTTTTCAAAAGTTCTAAGAGCACGAATACGGTCGGCACTTTTCACAGGCAGATAACCGTTGAAAGAAAAGTTTTGACCGTTGCAACCGGATGCAATTAAAGCTAACAAAATAGACGAAGGACCTACCAACGGAATCACTCGATATCCTTTCTCATGGGCAGCAGCTACTAAGTCTGCTCCCGGATCGGCAATACCCGGACAACCGGCTTCCGAAATTATGCCTACATCTTCTTTTTCCAAATGCTTTAAGGCTTCTCCGATTGCTGTGATTCCGCTGTGCTCGTTGAGTTCTATAAATGTTATTTCATCTACATTTATATTACGATCTATTTCTTTTAGAAAACGTCTTGTATTCTTGCTGTTTTCTGTGGCGAATACCTTTATTCGACTTATAATCCTTAATACGTCGGCAGGGAATACCATATTAAACAATGAATTTCCAAGTTTATTAGGTAGAAGATAAAGATTGCCCATAAAATACGTTTTTAATTTCTTGACAAAATTAGTAAATTTCTTACCTTTGTGAAGGTATTAAAACTAAATTCAGATGAAACTTACGATATTAGGTAGCGGAACTTCGCAGGGAGTACCTGTTATAGCTTGCGGGTGTGAAGTTTGCCGTTCTACCGATTTGCATGATAAGCGTTTACGTTCGTCGGCTATGTTGGAAATTGACGGTAAAAATATTGTAATTGATGCCGGATCTGATTTTAGATGTCAAATGCTTAGGGCAAATGTTCAAGATATAAGGGCTATTTTACTTACTCACAACCATAAAGATCATATATCCGGTTTGGACGATATTAGAGCTTTCAATTGGCATAAAAACGGTGAAGCCGTTGAGATATATTCCGATATTAACACACAAAAATCTATTCGCAGAGAATTTCCTTATGCTTTTGAAGAGGAAAAATATCCGGGAGTTCCGGAATTTGATCTTCGCACGGTGGAACCTGAAAAAACTTTTACTATTGATGAAATTGAGATTATTCCCATACCGGTTATGCATCACAAAATGCCTGTTTTAGGTTTTCGTGTTGCCAACTTTGCATATATTACGGATGCGAATTTTATTCCCGATTCTTCAATGGAAAAGCTGGAAGGAGTGGAGTATATGGTAATAAATGCATTGCGCAAGGAAGAGCATATTTCTCATTTTACACTCTCACAGGCTTTGGAGATTTTGGATAAACTCAAAGTTAAAAAAGGTTGGCTCACACATATTGGTCATCAAATGGGTTTAACACAAGAGTTTAGCAAAGGACTTCCGCTAAATATTTCTGCTGCATACGACACTATGCAAATAGAATTGTAAAAAAATTACTTCAACATTAATATATATATGGTATTTTACTATCTTTGTGATGCTTAAAAAAATTATTAGGTTGAACTTTATATCCCTGATTATAAAACGAATAATTTAGAAATGGAAAACGAAAGAGAACAGATTATCAAGATAAATATTGAAGACGAAATGAAATCATCCTACATTGACTACTCAATGTCGGTGATAGTTTCGAGGGCATTGCCCGACGTCAGAGACGGTATGAAACCGGTTCATAGGCGTGTGCTTTACGGAATGAATGAGTTGGGAGTAGGTTCTAATAAAGCTTATAAGAAATCTGCAAGAATTGTTGGAGAAGTGATGGGTAAGTATCACCCTCACGGCGATAGTTCCGTTTATTTAACTATGGTAAGAATGGCTCAACCATGGTCATTACGTTATCCGCTTGTTGACGGTCAGGGAAACTTCGGTTCCGTTGACGGTGATAGTCCGGCAGCTATGCGTTATACGGAGGCACGTATGAAAAAAATTGCCGAAGAGATGTTAGCCGATTTGGAAAAGAACACCGTAGATATGATGCCTAACTTTGACGAATCATTGAAAGAGCCGGCTGTTCTTCCTTCTAAATTACCGAATCTATTGGTAAACGGTACATCCGGCATTGCCGTAGGTATGGCAACTAATATGGCTCCGCATAATTTGTCTGATACAATTGATGCAATTTGTGCATACATTGAGAATAAAGATATTGATGTAGAAGAGCTTATACCAATTATTAAGGCTCCTGATTTCCCTACCGGAGGTACAATATACGGTTATAACGGTGTTAAAGAAGCTTACCGCACGGGTAGGGGACGCGTTGTTGTTAGAGCAAAGTCGTCAATTGAAGTGTTGCCTAACGGCAGGGAGCGTATAATTATCCATGAAATACCTTATCAGGTAAATAAAATGGAACTTATTATACGTATTGCCGACCTTATTAACGACAAGAAGTTGGATGGTATATCAAATATCAATGACGAATCGGATAGAAACGGTATGCGCATAGTCGTTGATATTAAAAAGGACTTTTCCGCTAATCTGGTTTTGAACAGTTTGTTGAAGCAAACGGCATTGCAAAGTTCTTTCGGTGTCAACAATGTAGTCCTCGTTGGTGGTCGTCCGAGATTATTGAATCTTAAAGAATTGATTCATTATTTTGTAGAACATCGTCTTGAAGTGGTTACCCGTCGCACTCAATTTGAGTTGGCACAAGCGGAAAGGCGTGCCCACATCTTAGAAGGTTTAATAATTGCTTCCGACAATATAGACGAGGTTATACGTATAATAAGAGCTTCTAAAACACCTGATGAAGCTAAATCTGCGTTAATGGCAAGATTTCCACTCACGGAGATTCAGGTTACCGCGATTGTTGAGATGCGTTTGCGTCAGTTGACCGGTTTGGAACAGGATAAACTTCGTGCAGAATATAATGATTTGTTGAAAGTTATAGAAGATTTGAAGGATATTCTTGCCCACGTTGAACGTCGCATGAAAATTGTAGAGGATGAGTTGATAGAATTGAAGAAGCTGTACGGAGATGAACGTCGTACCGACATCGTTTTTGCTGCCGAAGAGTTTAATCCTGAAGATTTTTATGCAGACGATGATATGGTTATTACCATTTCTCACATGGGTTATATAAAGCGTACTCCTTTAAAGGAATATAAGGTACAAAACAGAGGAGGTATAGGTTCTAAGGGGTCTGCTACTCGTGATGAAGATTTCCTTGAACACATGATAACCGCCACTATGCATAACACAATGCTTTTCTTTACCGAAAAAGGCAAGTGTTTCTGGCTCAAAGTTTATGAGATACCGGAAGGAACTAAGCAATCAAAGGGTAGGGCAATACAAAATGTATTGAACATTGAATCCGATGACAAAGTTAAAGCTTATATCAATGTTCTTTCTTTGAACGATGCAGATTATATAAATAGCAACTATATTATATTATGCACTAAAAAGGGGATTATTAAAAAGACTACTTTGGAAGCATATTCACGCCCGCGCCAAAATGGTGTTAATGCTATTACGATTAAAGATGGCGACCAACTTTTGGAAGCCAAATTGACAAATGGTTCTATGGACGTTATGATGGCTGTGCAATCAGGTAAAGCGGTTCGTTTTCCGGAAAGTAAAGTGAGACCGATGGGACGTACTGCTGCCGGAGTCAGAGGTATCACCAGAGGTTCGGAAGAAGATGAAGTGATAGGAATGATTTGCTTTGAACCTTTAAATACCGACGTGCTCATAGTTTCGGAAAACGGTTTCGGAAAACGTTCCGGTGTAGACGAATATCGTATCGTGAATAGAGGAGGTAAAGGTGTTAAGACTATAAAATTGACAGAAAAAACCGGTAATCTGATAGCTTTAAAAGATGTAACTGATGAAGATAATTTGATGATTATCACTAAAGCCGGTATCACTATACGAATGGAAGTTAATACACTACGTCTTATGGGACGTAATACACAAGGAGTTCGTCTGATTAATCTGCGGGAAGGCGACAGCATAGCAGCAGTTGCAAAAGTTCCGGCTTATAAGGAAGATGAAGATCTTGAAGAAACAATAGACGGTGATGTTGAAGAAGTTACAGAAAATATTGATAATAAAGTTGATTTACAATAATAAATGATTTTAATAAATAATTATATCTAAACCATGAAACGACTAACTTTTATTTTAATGATACTTTTTTGTGCAAGCATAGGTTTTGCTCAAAAAGGTAAAGTGAACCAAGCTAACAGTTATCTGAACGCAGGTAAATTAGACGAAGCTAAAAAAGCCATTGACGAAGGCATTAATCATGAAAAAACGATTAATGATCCAAATTCGTATTTTGTTAAAGCACAAATCTATCAATCAATCCATGAAAGTCCTATACCGGCTTTTAAAGATCTGTCTCCCGATGCTTTAAACATTGCGTATGATGCTTATAAAAAAGCGGTTGAATTGGATTTAAAGGGTAAAATAAGCAAAAAACTACCCGAACATTACAAGAATTTGAGTGCGGATTTTATTAATGCCGGTGTTGATGCTTATAATAAAGGTAATTTTACCGATGCTGCAAAGAATTTTAAAATAGGATTGGAAATACAAAATTCAACGATATTAAATCAGACAACACCTGATACAACTGTTATTTTCTACACAGGTATGGCTTTGAAAAATGCCGGTGATGCCGACGGTTCAATTGATTATTTAAAAAAGGCTTTGGAATTGAACTATGAAGCAGCAAGATGCTATGCTTTATTGGCAAATATTTACAAAGAAAAAGGCAATAAAGAAGAAGCATTGAAGTATTTGAATGAAGGTTACAAGAAATATCCCGAAAGTGCCGAATTATTGGTAGAATTAATCAATTTCTATTTATCAAGTGATGAACCCGGTGGTGCTGAAAAATTCCTTGATGCGGCTATTGCACAAGATCCAACTAACTCAAGTTTCTACACAGCCAAAGGTGCACTTCTTGAAAGAACCGGTAATTTGGAAGGTGCCGCTGAAATGTATAAAAAATCGCTGGAATTGGATCCTAAGAATTTTCAAGCACAATATAATTTTGGCGTTGTGGAATTAAATAAAGTTAGCGAACACCACAAAAAGGTGAACGATATTATGGACGTTGAAGAATATAATAAAGGTATCAAGGAAGTATATGCCGAATATGAAGCTGTAATTCCTTATTTTGAAAAAGCTGCAACGATCAATCCGGAAAGTAAAGAAACCTTGCAAATATTGAAAGAATTGTATTTCAAATTGAGAAATGAAAATCCTGATTTTCAAAAGAGATATGATGAAGTAAATGCAAAATTGGAAAAGATGTAAATTATCCGACAGAGATTAAAAAGGGAGCCTCTCTCCCTTTTTTCAAAAATACCTTATTTAACATAATATAAATTATAGGACAAATATCTATTATTACTCTTTGATAGGGGGTTAATCGAAATTTGGTATATTCTAACTTAAAAGTTATCTTTGCAGAAAGCTAAGAATATCACAAAATCAAGGTAAATATAAAAGATTTATGAAAAATCATCTGTGCGGAAAAGTTGTTATTATAACCGGAGCGTCTTCAGGTATTGGGAAAGCATTAGCTTATGAAGCTGCACGCTATGGTGCAAAATTAGCTATTGCATCACGCAATATTGAGCAACTTTTGGAAATAGAAGCCGATTTGAAATCTCAAGGCAGTGATGTTATTTCAATACGCACCGATGTTACAAAAGAGATTGCATGTGAAGAACTTATAAGGCAAACTTATGAAAATTTCGGACGTATCGACGTTTTAATAAATAATGCGGGAATTTCCATGCGTGCAAATTTAGAAGATACGGATGTTAGAGTTTTAGAAAGGGTTATGGATGTAAATTTCTGGGGCACAGTCTATTGTTCAAAGTATGCACTTCCCTATTTGCTGAAAACACACGGTAGTTTAGTTGGCATCATTTCTATTGCAGGTTTCATAGGATTGCCCGGTCGTAGCGGTTATTCTGCGAGTAAATTTGCCGTCAGAGGTTTCTTAGACACTGTTAGAATTGAAAATCTAAAGAAAAATCTGCATGTAATGGTGGCTGCGCCGGGTTTTACGGCATCATCTATTCGTTTTAATGCTTTGACTGCTAACGGTATGGCACAGGGAGAAACACCGCGTGATGAAAACAAAATGATGTCGGCAGAACGTTGTGCAAAAATTATAATTAAAGGTATAGTAAAACGCAAACGTCAGATTATAATGACATTTGTTGAAGGAAAACTTGCCGTATTTTTAGGTAAATGGTTACCCTCTTTGCTTGACAGGCTTAATTATAACCACATGGCAAAAGAACCGAACTCCCCTATCGTATAAAATAAGGATATATAATGAAGTCGTTGATATTCACAATTATATTGACACTTGCGACAGTTTTTTACGCTCGTTCGCAAACGTATTATATGCCTATAGAAGCTGTTACAAGCATAATACCTGTTTTAGACGTTCCACGTCAAGAAATGCCCAAGAATTTGGACTTTTTAAAAAGGTCTTTGCCTTATCAATACATTGAAAATCCTGCCATTCGTTATTCGGTACAAAATCTCGACAAAACCGCATTTGAAAATGAAGAATTGCAGAAAGCTATAGAAACATTGCTTAAATATGCGAAAAATGACTCCTTGAAAATAGCAGCCGAATGTGTACGTAATTATATCAATAACAATCGTGAGCGTGCGGATGCCATGAAATTTTTGCAAGACAATGTGATTATAAGCGATACTACAGAAGAACTTCCTGATGTTGCTTCGGAATATTCTGATATTGAAAATATTTATAAGTACGTAGAAACCGACACAAACTATCGTTGGCTTACTAAAATAGGTAGAGATTCGGTACATTTAAACATAGTATCAAATAATTTATCATTTTGGATTAATAACTCAGACACAGCTTATTACAGATTATGGATTAAAAATCGTTTGAGTGATTCTGTTGGTGCATGGATATACACTTTACCCGGCGGTAATCGACTTGGAATGGTTGTGGATAACGATGTTTATCAATATAAGCAAAATGAAACAAAG
Source organism: Culturomica sp. (assembly GCA_031262745.1). Taxonomy (GTDB): domain Bacteria; phylum Bacteroidota; class Bacteroidia; order Bacteroidales; family Marinifilaceae; genus JAISHE01. The sequence continues at coordinate 18,769 of JAISHE010000005.1, forward strand.
TCTATGAGAATAACCATAGGTAAGCCTAAGAATGAGAAACAAAGGAATGAAAAAATCAATTTTGCGAAGCGTAATCTTCAGTTATTTTGCTGGAGAAATTATTCGCTTGTGGAACTTGCATTCGGTCAGGGACATCAAAATAATTGGTCGGGCGGTGGTGAAAATTCGCTTTCAATGCTTACCAATGTTCGTTCCGATGTTAAGTACAACAAAAATAAAATCAGTTGGGAAAATTATTTTATTTATAGACTGGGATTTTTGCAAACCGGTAATAACAGCCTGCGGAAGAATGAAGAACGTTTTGAAGTAAATTCCAAGTTGGGTTACAATGCCTTTAAAAACTGGTACTATACATCACAATTAAATATTCAAACTCAGCTTTTTAACTCGTTTGAATATGGCGATAACAGTAGCACATTGGTGGCAAATCTGCTTTCTCCGATTTATTTCAACATATCTGTCGGTATTGACTACAAGCCTTCGGACAAATTTTCTTTATACATCTCCCCTATTGCCGGTAAATGGACATATATGCGAGACACAAGCGATATAGAGCCTACACGCTATGGTATTGAAGCCGGTAAACGTTCAAAAGGTGATGCCGGTGCTCGTTTGGAGTTGAAAAACACTATGAAACCATTTAAATTTGTCAACGTAAAAAATGAGTTCGTACTTTTCAGCAGTTATCATAATTCCAAACAGGATTTGAGTATAGATTGGAAAGTTCAAATGGATTTCAAAATAAATTACTACATGAAAACTGTGATTTACACTTATGTAGTTTTGGATAAGAACTATTCTAAAAAACTTCAGTTTAAGGAAACTCTTAATTTGGGAGTTAATTTCATGTTTTAAATTTATGAAAAAGTTAAAATACATAGTTTCTATTTTACTGATCTTTTTCTTTGTCGTTTGTGGAACGATTTATTATTTATTCTTTTATCCCAACACTGCAATTAAATATGAGGCTGATCTATACATTAATAAGAAGGATGCTTTTCCTGATGTTTTGAACAAACTTCGCATTGAAAAGCTTTTAAAAAATACCGTAACTTTCAAAATTGCAGCCAAATTAAGCAAATATGACAATCTCGTGAAACCCGGCAGATATGTTGTGCGTGGAGGTATGAGCAACTATGATTTAATCAAGATGCTACGTTCCGGTGAACAAACTCCGGTTGAATTTACTTTTAATAATTTACGAACACTTGCTGAGCTTGCTTCTACCCTTTCACAACAATTAGATGTTGATTCTGTTGAATTCATGGGATTAGTTAAAGACACAAGTATTGTAAATGAATTAGGTTTTAATATTGAGACAATACCTGCGATGTTCATTCCCAACACTTATCAACTGTACATGAATATTTCCGAAGAAGAATTTTTGCGACGTATGAAAAAGGAATACGTGAAGTTTTGGAATGACAAACGTACTTCAAAAGCTGCGGAGGCAGGATTATCAACTGTGGAAGTTACTATACTCGCCTCAATTGTTGAAGAAGAGACATTGAAACCCAAAGAGTTTCCTGTCGTAGCAGGTGTTTATATAAATCGTTTAAGAAAAGGTATACCGCTTGCTGCATGTCCGACTTTGAAATATGCTTGGAATGATTTCACAATAAAGCGTGTTTTAAAAAAGCATCTACAAATAGATTCACCATATAATACTTATAAACACAAGGGTTTACCGCCGGGTCCCGTACGTATACCTTCCGTACAGGTTATTGATTCTGTTTTGAATTATTCAAAGCATAATTACCTATTCTTTTGTGCAAAAAGTGATTTTTCCGGTGAACATTATTTTTCAAAAACTCTGAGAGAGCATAATAATTATGCTAATGAATATCACCATGCATTGAACGATAGAAAAATATTCAAGTAAAATCTTGATGTTCTCAAAAAAATAACTACCTTTGCAGCCGTTAAATTAAAATAACTATTAATAATCAATTAATTATGTTGAATCATTACGAAACCGTTTTCATTACAACTCCCGTTTTATCTGATAGTCAGGTAAAGGAAGCGGTAGAAAAGTTCAAGGAAGTCATCACATCTGAGGGTGGCACCATTGAACACGAAGAGGCATGGGGCTTAAAGAAATTGGCTTATCCTATCCAGAAAAAAACTACCGGATTTTATCATTTGATCCAATTTGAAAGTGAAGGATCATTAGTCGACAAGTTGGAAACCGCTTACAGACGCGATGAACGTGTCATTCGTTTTCTGACCTTTAGATTAGACAAGTACGCTTACGAGTACGCATTAAAAAGAAGAAGTAAACAACAAGAAAAAAAGGAATAAGTCATGGCAAATACAGATAACGAAATAAGATATCTTACTCCTCCTACGGTGGATGTTAAGAAAAAGAAATATTGCAGATTTCTTAAAGCAGGGATTAAGTATGTTGATTACAAAGATCCTGATTTTTTGAAGAAATTTTTGAACGAACAAGGTAAAATTCTTCCAAGAAGAATTACCGGCACTTCCATGAAGTTCCAAAAGAAAGTAGCAACTGCTGTTAAAAGGGCAAGACATCTTGCTTTATTGCCTTATGTTGCCGATTTAATGAAATAATTTAAAGGAAGGAGGACAAAATGCAAATTATATTATTGACAGATATTGCCAATCTTGGTCATAAAGACGATATTGTGAATGTGAAACCCGGTTACGGACGTAATTATTTGATACCACAAGGTTTCGCTATTTTGGCTACTGAAACTTCAAAGAAGATTGTTGCCGAAAATGTAAAACAGAGAGCACATAAAGAAGCTAAATTTAAAGCAGATGCCGAAGAATTGGCAGCTAAACTTTCAGAAGTGAAACTTACTATCGGTGCTAAAACAAGTACAACCGGTAAGATTTTCGGTTCAATCAACAATATCATGATTGCCGAAGCTCTTAAAGAAAAAGGTTTTGACATTGACCGTAAGAAGATTTCTTTAAAAGAAGCCAAAGAAATCGGTACGTATACCGCAACTATCAAACTCCACAGAGAAGTTAAAGCTGATGTTGAATTTGAAGTTGTTTCAGAGTAGTATACTGTAATCATGATAGATAGAAGAAGTTAGTAACTTCACTGAGACCGTCCATAAAAAGGCGGTCTTCTTTTTGCTTGGTTCTCTATGTGATAATTTTATATTATATTTGTAAGTTAAAACGGTGAAATGAGCAAAAGTCAAATTGAGCTAAAAGGTGTCAGAGTACATAATTTAAAGGACGTAGATCTAAATATTGACTACAATCAATTGATTGTGGTAACTGGTGTTAGTGGTAGCGGTAAGTCCTCATTGGCTTTCGATACATTATATGCCGAAGGTCAGAGGAGATATATAGAAAGTCTCTCGGCTTATGCACGACAATTTCTCGGACGTCTTAACAAGCCCGAAGCCGATTACATCAAAGGCATCCCTCCTGCCATCGCAATCGAACAAAAGGTAAACACATCTAATCCTCGCTCCACGGTCGGTACGTCAACCGAAATATATGATTATCTTAAATTATTATATGCACGTGCAGGCAAAACATATTCCCCTATAACAGGTAAAGAAGTTAAACGTTACACAGTAGACAACATCGTAAACTTAATTCTGAAAGATAACATAGGAAAAAGAGCGATTATACTTTCTCAACCTTCAAATCTAAATGATCCAAAGGCTTTATCCGTGTTTCTACAGAAAGGATTCGTTAGATTAAAGTATAAAAATGAATTTCTTCGTATAGAAGATGTTTTAAATGAAAATAAGGAATTTAAAAATGCCTCTAAACTTTACCTTTTAGTAGACAGGGTTACCATTGGGGATGAAAAAGATATTATCAGCCGCATCGCACAATCGGTAGAAATTGCGTTGTACGAGGGAGAAGGGATTTGTTTTGTAGAAATTGATGGAATTCAACATATTTTTTCAAATCGTTTTGAAGCGGACGGTATTGTATTTCAACAACCTATTCCGGATATGTTTAGTTTCAATTCACCCGTAGGAGCATGCCCTATGTGTGAAGGTTACGGCAGAGTGCTCGGCATTAATGAAAATCTGGTGATACCAAATAAATCTTTAAGCATATATGATGATGCAGTGGCGGCATGGCGTGGTGAAATTATGAGAGAATGGAAAAGTATGTTTATTCGAAATGCTTATAAAGTTGATTTCCCTATACATACCCCCTATTATAACCTTTCGGAAAAAGAAAAAAATATTCTGTGGAACGGAGATAAATCCATTAAAGGCATAAATGATTTTTTCGACCATCTTAGAATTCAAAATTACAAAATACAAAACCGTGTAATGATTGCACGATATACCGGCAAAACAATTTGTCCGATGTGTAAAGGCAGTAGATTGAAAAAAGAAGCCTCTTACGTAAAGTTGGATGGGCATACGATTCAAGAATTGTCGGAGACTCCTATAAATGAATTAAAAGAAATATTTGATAATATCAACCTCACTGATGAACAAGAAAAGATTTCCGAAAGGCTGCTGCCGGAAATTCGTCAACGTTTAAACTTTCTTTTGGAAGTGGGATTAGGTTATTTGACTTTAAATCGTTTATCAGCAACTCTTTCCGGAGGAGAGTCACAACGTATTAATCTTGCAACTTCTCTTGGCTCTGCATTGGTCGGTTCGTTATATATACTTGACGAACCGAGTATAGGACTTCATTCCCGTGATACTTTCCGGTTGATAAACGTATTAAAAAATCTTAGAGACATCGGCAACACTATAATTGTTGTAGAACACGATGAAGATATTATACGTTCAGCAGATCAGATTATAGATATAGGTCCTGACGCCGGAAGGAACGGCGGAAAAGTTGTTTTTCAGGGAACCATAAATGAACTAAAACAAGCTTCAAATTATACGTCCGACTACATATTCGGTAGACGTGAGATACCTGTACCTAAAAAACGTCGTATACCACGCAAGCAAATAAGTGTTAGCGGAGCCACCGAAAATAATCTGAAAAATTTGACGGTAGATTTTCCTTTGAATGTTATGACTGTGGTAACAGGCGTGAGCGGTAGCGGTAAAAGCACATTGATAAAACAAGTACTTGTGCCTGCAATTAAGAGACACTTGGGAGATTTTTCAGAAAATCGTACTGAAAACTGTAAATTATACGGCGATTTGGACGCTATAAAAGCCATTGAGTTCGTTGATCAAAATCCAATAGGTAAATCTACACGTTCAAATGCAGCTACTTATTTAAAAGCTTGGGATGATATTAGAAAACTTTTTTCGGAAGAAAAATTGGCTATAAAACAAGGCTTCACTCCTGCTTTCTTTTCATTTAATACTACAGGTGGACGTTGTGAAGAATGTCAGGGAGAAGGAGTTATAAAAGTAGAAATGCAATTTATGGCAAATGTGTATCTTGAATGTGAACATTGCAAAGGTAAACGCTTCAAGGAAGAGGTTTTGGAGGTTACTTATAAAGGTAAAAATATTTATGATATCCTTGAGATGACAATCAATCAGGCTGTTGAATTCTTTTCCGACATAAAATCAAATGCCGAAAAGAACATAAGAGCAAAATTACAAACACTTATAGATGTTGGACTCGGTTATTTGAAACTCGGGCAACCTTCAAGTACACTTAGCGGTGGTGAAAGTCAACGTATCAAATTAGCTTATCACCTTAGTTTGGAAAAAGCCGAACCGACAATGTTTGTGTTTGACGAACCTACTACGGGTTTGCACTTTCATGATATTCATAAACTTATGGAGTCTCTTAATGCTCTCATCGATAGAGGACATTCGGTATTGATAATTGAGCATAATATAGACGTTATAAAATGTGCCGATTATGTTATAGACTTGGGACCGGATGGAGGCAAACAAGGTGGTGAGATCATATTTTGCGGTACTCCGGAAGATTTGGCTAATTGCAAGAGATCGTATACCGGACAATTTTTAAAAGAAAAATTAAGAAACAGTAAATGAAAAAGATAATTGATTTTACGGTTAGAGATAACCGCAGATTAAATAAAGACATGTTTCTTCTGACATTACATTCGGAAGAATTACCGGAAATGAAGCCGGGACAATTTGTAAATGTAAGGATAGATAATTCTCCACACACGTTTTTGAGAAGACCTATTTCTGTTCATGACATTGATATGAATAACGGTTTGTTATATCTTTTAGTAAAAATTGCCGGTGAGGGAACCGAACATCTTTCTCAAATACGTGTAAATGAAAAACTTAATATTCTTCTTCCGCTTGGTAACGGTTTTACAATGCCGGACACCGGTAAACATCTCCTTATTGGTGGTGGCGTGGGAGTTGCTCCTATTTTATTTTTGGCAAAGGAAATGAATCGTAAAGGCTTATCTCCTATCGTATTGGTCGGATGTCGTACTAAAGAAGATATTGTATTACAGGAAACTTTCGGGAATTATTGCCGATTGCTCCACACAACAGAGGACGGTTCTTATGGTGAAACAGGTTATCCTACGCAACATAGTGTACTTGCAGAGAATTTTGACGGAATATACTGTTGTGGACCTGAAGCAATGATGAAAGCCGTAGCACGATATGCGACTCAAAAGAATATCGAATGTGAAGTATCTTTGGAAAATATGATGGCATGCGGTTTGGGGGCATGCTTGTGTTGTGTAACAGAAACAAAAGAAGGAAATAAATGTGTATGTACGGAAGGTTCCGTATTCAATATAAAGGATTTAACATGGCAGATTTAAAGTTAAACTTAAATGGTTTGAAGTTAAAAAATCCTGTGATGACAGCTTCCGGGACATTTGGTTATGGACTTGAATTCCAAGATTTTGTAGATTTAAATAAACTTGGTGCTTTCATAGTTAAGGGCACTACCATTAATCAACGTGAAGGTAATCCCTACCCGCGAATGTCGGAAACGCCTTCTGGAATGTTAAATGCCGTAGGTCTACAAAATAAAGGTGTAGATTATTTCATCGAAAACATTTATCCGCTTTTGAAAGACATTAATAGTAATGTAATAGTAAATGTTTCAGGAGCAACTATTAGTGATTACATTGCTACGGCAGAAAAAATAAATGATTTAAACCATATACCGGCAATTGAATTAAATATATCTTGTCCTAACGTTAAAGAAGGCGGTATGGCTTTCGGTACAAATGTATGTAGTGCAGCAGAAGTTGTTGCAGCTGTTAGAAAAGTGTATAACAAGCATTTAATGGTGAAACTATCCCCTAATGTTACTGATATTCGAGCAATTGCAACAGCAGTTGAGACTGCCGGTGCGGATTCTGTCTCACTTATTAATACTCTTATGGGTATGGCGGTAAATGTAAAGACGAGAAAACCTGTACTAAGTACGGTTACCGGCGGTTTAAGCGGCGCATGTGTCAAACCGGTGGCTTTACGTATGGTTTGGCAAGTGGCTTCTGTCGTTAAAATACCGGTTGTTGGGCTTGGCGGTATCATGAATGCAGAAGATGCATTGGAATTTTTAATGGCAGGAGCAAATGCCATACAAATAGGTACTGCCAATTTTATTGATCCGACAATAACTATGAAAGTGATAGAAGGAATAAACGCTTATTTAGATGAAAATGGCTTCACATCCGTGAAAGAAATAGTAGGTATAATAAATCAAGCGTAGATGGAATTTTAATTTATTCACGAAAATGAGTTTATTCCTAAGGTTCATAGCCTTCAAAACTACCGTCTTCGAAAAATAACAGAATTCTTTTGATCTTCTTTTTAGTATTAGTTGTTTGATATGAATTATTTACGGAAAATGATTCTTGCAATTCGGAATTTACTTGCTTTGACGTACCTTGTTTATTTTCCAATGCTTGTTCAATCGAACTAAATTGCATATCTACCTGCTGTTGAATATTGTTATGTGGTGATACAGTAGGCTTGTTGTTATTATGTTCTCCAAACATTTCACCATTACCGGTCAGAAACCAATTCATGTTTACTTCAGGAAAGGTTTCTGCAAAATTCATCATCATATCGCTTCCCATTTTATTCCTACCGTTTAATATATGAGAAATGGCGGACGGATTGGCATTAATCATTGTTGCCAACTTTGCCGGAGTGAGACCTTTTTGCTCTAGAAAAATTCGTAATCGTTCTTTCATAATCATTACAATAGTGATTTACAAATGTAATAGAATTTATTCTAAAACACAAATTACAGTTGTATTACTGTGTTTTTACAAATGTATCAAGCACCCATATAGGTTTAGATGAATCATACTAATCTATTGAAAATGACAGTAGTATACTTCAAGTATTTAGGTGTTATCAGTTAATATCTTTTATACCAATACATTAAACAACATTACTTACTTTGAAATACATGCAATTAGTATTATATACTTACTTTAAGTAGTTATCATAAGTGTCTGGTTTACATGTGTTTTGTATCTACAACATTAGGGATGAAGGTCGTTATTTCCACTTTAAGCTACGGTTTCAGTTTGATTAAATTAAACATTTTATTAATGTACGTTGGTATAATATATCTGGTTATTAGTATATTATCTTATATATAAGTCGTGGGTTCTTCACGTAAAAAATCTGTCTATACAAGTGTATAATACGAATGACTATACAAGTGTAAGAATATTCTATTAATCTAATTCAATTACATCTGTACTAACTAACGAAAAACGAAATTTGGAAGAAAAATATTCTTTGATATAAAAAAATATTATTTTTGCATATCTTGAAGATGAGAATAGTACGATTGATATTATTATTTGGAGTGCTGTTGAACTTCTATTCTTGCAATGATGCTCCACCTTATCCGCAGTCGTTAATCACTGCGAATCAGTTGACGTATACTCATCCCGATAGTGCAATCGTTTTTTTAAACAGTATAAAAGACAGTATACAAAAAGCTCCCGAATCAACACAGATGTACTATCGTTTGTTATGTATTAAAGCGAATGACAAGGCATATATACTGCACAAATCCGATAGCTTGATACTGCCTGTGTTAGATTATTATGTAAGGAAACAGGATAAAAATCATCTACCGGAAGCATATTACTATGCGGGGCGTATGTATATGGATTTGGAAAATGCTCCCGGAGCATTGGACCACTTTTACAAAGCATTGGAAATAGCACCCGATAATGATCCGTATTCATTGAAAAGTTACATTTACAGTCAAATAGGTACGTTATTCCTGTATCAATACTTATATGATGAAGCCTTAGATGCATTCAAAAAAGAATATACAATATTAAATAGAGGTAATGAATCGAATTTAGAAGATAGTATAGGCATGGTTTATGCGTTAAGAGACATCGGTTCAGTTTATAAAGATATAAAAAAATTAGACAGTTCTCTATATTATTATAAGTCTGCTTACGATTTAGGTAAAAAATTAAACAGACTTGACCTGACCAATATGATTCAAAGCCAAATAGGTAACATATATATAAAGTTAGGAGAATACGATTCGGCAAAAATAGCTATGAAAGATGCTTTAACCGACATTGAATTGCCAAACAAAAGTGCTATATATACTATAGCTGCAAAACTGTATTATAAAACAGGAATGATAGATTCTGCCGTTTATTACAATAAATCGTTATTAGATGTCGGTACCATATATGCCAAAGAAGATTCACATAGATTTTTGGCAGAAATTGCCGTGAAGGAAGGAAACAATGAACTTGCCGTACAACATTTTCGAGCAGAAAATCAATGTACCGATTCTATTCAAAAAATCAATTACACAGAACGTTTACACAGAATGAACACTTTGTATAACTACACATTAGCTGAGAAAAGAAATGAACAATTGAAAAGTGAAAGTCAAAAAAAATCATACTATATTGTGTTCGGTTTGATAGGATTTGTAGCTACCATCGTTTTCTTCTTCATTTATGATAGGTATAACAAACTCAAAAAACAGGAATTGAAATACCAGCTTCAAAAGGTTCAAGATATTAAAACCGAAATTTACAAAAAAAGTACTCAATTTATAGAAGACAACAATCTCCGAATTAAAAAATTAGAAGATGAGTTAGATAATGTGCATTATGAAAACGATATTTTAAAGAAAGAACTTCAAGTCCAAAAGGATTTGCTCAGACAGGAAGTATACAGAGCAGAAATAGAGAAAAGCAAACAATTGCAATCCCAAAAAAAGTTTTCCGATTCCGATATATTCCGATTGTTGAAAAGCAGACTGCTTAACCCTCGTGGATACGTATACGTAACTGATGAAGAATGGTTGAAAATAGAAAACATTTTTAAAGAACTTTATTCTGATTTTCTTGGCAAATTGAATAATATTCGTACTCTCAGTGATTTTCAATTGCATGTAAGCATACTTATCAAAGCCGGTTTTTGCCCTGCCGATATATCCAAATTAACAAACCGTTCTGCCGAGACTATTAGTTCTACCCGTAGAAGATTATACAACAAAGTTTTTCAGACACAAGGTGCGCCGGAAGATTGGGATAAGTTTATATTCTCATTATAAGTCATTTAAACAAGTCGGGGTCGTTATGCACACAAAAGTGCACAGTAAAATGCACACTATTTTGCACATACATTTCTTGCCGATAAGTGTTCGTCGTATCAAAAAAATGTATTCCTTTGCAGAAAAATTAAACGAACTTAATTCTAATGCTATGAAAAAGACAACAACTTTACTTATACTTTTTATCGGTTTCTTCCTTTTCCTTTGTAATAATGTTTGGGCTCAAGAAGTAGAAATAGAGATTAACGATGATAGTTCAACTAACGTAAAAGATAGACGTTCCTTTTCTTTACAGCCTGCTGCCACAATTGAGTTTAATACAATACGTATTTATACAGACATTGCTACGGAAAACATACATGTAGTAGTGAAAGATAGTTCTAATAATATAGTATATTCCGATGTAGACATGAATTATTCAATATGTCATACCTTTGAAATAGTTGATTTACAAGAGGGTGTTGATTATATTTTAGAATTTGAAATAGGAAATAAGTCTTTTTATGGATATTTCACCGTTGAGAATGATATCTGATGGTAATATGATATAGTTCAATCGGTGTAAATTAAGATTCCACTTCATTAGTCGTCAGCAGGTCGAAGCATTGCAGAAGCCTGCTGACTTTTTTTAATCAATTTAAAAGTATTTTCTGTCGAGAATTTCTTTGTAGATGACGGCTTGTTTTAAATCAAAAGAATCAATATCTTTCAGATACTCTCCGTCTTCAATGATTTCTTCACTAATTGTTGATGTGGGAAATTTTTGAAAAGTTGCAGTAGAAACGTCATTCTTTACTTTAAAAGGAGGTATATAACCTTCTTTATTTCTTGTATTTGAATATTCATGATTTATGTCGATTTTCGGATTTGTATTATGTGCAGGAAACAAATCTTGAAATGCAGGTTCGGGTAATTCGGTAGATTCGTCAGAATCGTTCATTTTATTTATTTTACTCTTAAAGATACCGAATATGGCGACAAATGCCGTTATTAGCAGATATATCCAAGTTGCATTTGATGAAGTTTCACTCATTTTTTCTATATTTGTTGATCGTAAAAAATATTCATTATTATGAAATCAAAGGTAAGTACTTTTTTTCTGATTTTCTTGTTTATAACCTGTTTTGTTTATTGCAGCGAAGAAAACAACGGTGATTATCACGTAATTCCCAACATTAGAGTGAGTGTGGATATTAATTTAAGTTATGCCGATTATCAGGATCTTAATTTCCCCGGTCAACCTGTTTACTATAATCAGGCGGGCAATAACGGAGATGTACCCGGTTATAATGGCAATGGTTTGGTTATTATAATGATGAACAGTGATGAATATGAATGTTTTGATGCCACTTGCACCCATTGTCTTGAAGGGATTGTTGAAGTGGAAAAAGGTAATGTAACCGGTATTTGTGATCATTGTGCAACCGAATTTTTGTTGAATTTCTATGGTCAACCGTCAAATATTCCTGAAGAAGATAATGATGAAAAGATTTACCCGTTAAAAAGATATGCGGCTATAAAACAGGGTAATTATCTGAGAATAAGGAATTAAATATCTATTCTACAAATCTGTAAAAAAGTACTGACAAATGTTCAAATCCCCACACCTTTTTTATACCTTTGCACAAGTTTGAAAATTTAATACAAAAAAATATATGAAGAAAGCATTAATCAGCGTTTTTGACAAAGACGGGATCCTTGATTTTGCCACTTCTCTATCTTCTTTGGGTTGGGAAATTATTTCCACCGGAGGAACTTCAAAAAAACTGAAAGAAGCCGGAATACAAGTTAAAGATATTTCGGAACTTACGTCTTTTCCGGAATGTTTCGACGGTCGCGTTAAAACTCTTCATCCCAAAGTGGAAGGCGGAATATTGGCAATCAGAGATAATGAACAGCATAAAAAACAAATGGCTGAATTGGAAATAGAACCGATTGATATAGTCGTTTGCAATCTCTACCCTTTTAAGCAAACGGTTTTAAAACCCGGAGTTTCTCACGAAGAAATTATTGAAAACATTGATATAGGCGGTCCCACTATGCTCAGGGCTGCTGCTAAGAATTATAAATTTGTTACGGTTATCACCGATCCGGAAGATTATTCAAAAGTTGTTGACGAAATTAAAAGTTTTGGAGAAACAACACCGGAAACCAAGGAAATTCTTGCAGCTAAGGTATTTATCCACACCTCCCATTATGATGCTTTAATTGCTGATTATTTTAAAGACAAGCTGCAAATAAAGCTACCTAAAACTCTCACTCTCACCTATGAAAAGAAGCAAGATCTAAGATACGGAGAAAATCCTCATCAATCAGCTGCTTTTTATGCATCAATTAGAAATGATGAAGGTACCCTAACTCAGGCTTCGCAATTACATGGTAAAGAACTTTCTTACAACAATATAGGTGATACCGACGGTGCACTTGAAGCATTAAAAGAATTTGAAGAGCCTACGATTGTTGCTGCAAAACATGCTAATCCTTGCGGCGTGGCAAGTGCTCCGACAATCTTGGAAGCTTATCGCAAGGCTTATGAAGCTGATCCCGTTTCAATTTTCGGTGGTATTGTAGTTTCTAATAGAGAAATTGATGAGGAAACGGCGGAAGAAATGAGTAAAATCTTTTTAGAGGTAATAGTTGCTCCCTCCTACACTCAAAAAGCTTTGGACGTTCTTACCAAGAAAAAGAATATACGCATTTTGCAGTTGGATACTATCGCAAAGAAAAATTACGGACAGAAAGCTAAAACGGTTTTAGGCGGTTTGCTCATACAGGATCAGGACACCGAACTTTTACCTTCGGAAGGCTATACTTGTGTAACGGAACGCCAACCTTCGCAAAAGGAATTGAATGATCTGATGTTTGCATGGAAAGTTGTAAAGCATACCAAGTCGAATGGTATTGTACTTGCAAAAGATAACACAACCGTTGGCACTGGTCCCGGACAGGTTAGTCGCATCTGGGCTCTCGAAAATGCAATTCGTCAAGGTGGCGAGAAAGTCAAAGGCAGTGTTATGGCTTCCGATGCCTTCTTCCCTTTCTCTGATTGCGTGGAAGCCGCACACAAAGCCGGTGTTATTGCTATTGTGCAACCCGGTGGTTCCGTTAAGGATCAAGACTCCATTGATGCTGCAAATAAATACGGCATTGCTATGATTTTTACTAATATGAGACATTTCAAACATTAATTGACATGGGATTATTTTCTTTTTTATCGCTTGATATTGCAATGGATCTCGGTACGGCAAACACTATTATTATCTGTAATGATAAAATGGTAGTGAATGAACCTTCCATTGTTGCTATTGATCGCCGTACCGAAAAAGTAATTGCAATAGGCGAAAAAGCCCGCCAAATGCAAGGCAAAACACATGATAATATTCGCACAATAAGACCGTTGAGGGATGGTGTGATAGCCGACTTTAATGCAGCCGAACAAATGATACGCGGCATGATTAAAATGGCTAATATAAATAACAAGTTCTTCTCTCCTTCTTTGAGAATTGTTACTTGCATTCCTTCCGGTAGTACTGAAGTGGAAATACGCGCCGTTAGAGACTCTTCCGAACATGCAGGCGGTCGCGATGTTTACATGATCTATGAACCAATGGCAGCTGCTTTGGGAATAGGTTTGGACGTAGAAGCTCCGGAAGGTAATATGATTGTTGATATTGGCGGTGGCACCACCGAAATTGCAGTTATTTCTCTCGGAGGTATTGTTACCAATAAGTCCATACGTATAGCAGGAGATGATTTAACTGATGATATTCAAGAATATATGCGTCATCAACACAATATTAAAATAGGTGAAAGAACTGCAGAAGAGATTAAAATTCATGTCGGTGCGGCTTTATCCGATTTGGAAGAACCGCCTGTTGATTTTGTAGTGCAGGGACCAAATCAAATGACATCACTGCCGGTTGAAGTTCCCGTATCTTATCAGGAAATTGCACATTGTCTTGAAAAGTCTATTTCCAAAATAGAAATAGCAATCTTAGCCGCTTTGGAACAGACTCCCCCTGAATTGTATGCCGACATTGTGAATAAAGGTATTTATCTTGCCGGCGGAGGTGCTCTTTTGCGTGGTTTGGATAAGCGTTTGTCCGATAAACTAAACATTCCTTTCCACATTGCGGAGGATCCTTTGAGAGCGGTTGCTCGCGGCACGGGTATTGCACTTAAAAATGTAGATAAGTTTTCTTTCTTAATAAGATAATGATAATAGTTAAATAAAAAGGTACACAAATAAACTACTGTGAGGAATATTTTAAAACTTATATTAAAGTACCATTTTATTATTGTTTTTATTTTATTGGAGATTATTGCAATGTCACTGGTAGTTATGCACAATAGCTATCAAAATATGTTGTTTTTTCGACACACGTCTGCTATCAGCACTTCTATTTCCGATCATCTTCCTGCTTTTGAGCAATATTTCAACTTGAAAAAAGAAAATTCATATCTCGAAGATGAAAATTTGAAGTTGAAAAATGAATTAGAGAAAATAAGGACGGAAATTAGATTCTCTTTTAGTGATTCGCTTGCTGAGAATAGAAGTTTTGATGTAGATTACGTTTACTTACCGGCAAAAGCAGTGAATGTAACTATCAATAGAACAAAAAATTATTTGACAATAGACAAAGGAAGTAACGACGGTGTGAATGAGAATATGGCTGTTTGTTCATATCAGGGTGTTGTCGGAATGATTAAAAATGTTACAAACAATTATTCGGTGGTTTTACCTTTGATAAACACAAGCCTGAGATTGTCTGCCAAGATTAAAAAGAATAATTATTACGGTTCTTTACAATGGGACGGTGAGGATTATAGATATTCTTACTTGCGAGATATCCCGTTTCACGTTAATGTTGAACAAGGTGATACTATCGTAACCTCCGGTTTCTCGTCCATATTTCCGGAGGGTGAAATAATCGGTTACGTAGAATCCGTTGATAGAGTAACTGCTAATTTTCTTCTTATAAAAGTAGAACTTGCAACCGATTTTAATAATCTTTATCAACTCTACATTATAAGTAATAAAAACAGAGAAGAACAAACGGAATTGGAAGAAAAAGCCTACAATGAGTAATACAAAATACATACTACACACTATCATACTGTTTGCTATACAGTTGTTTATACTGGATAATATTCAGTTCCATTCATACGTGTATATGAATATTTATATTCTTTCGATACTCATTTTGCCTATTACCATGAAAAAAACGTCGGTACTGATTTTTGCTTTCCTTGCCGGTTTCCTTATTGATATTATGAGTAATACAATGGGAATACATGCAGCAGCTACTACATGTATCGGTTTTTTCAGACCTTTGTTTTTACCTAATAATTCGGGAACAGTAGAGGTGGCAACAAATCGTCGAAAAGAACGTTTCGGCTGGGTATTTAATTATATGTTTTCGCTCACTTTGATTTTCAATGTGGTACTTGTTATGACGGAAACATTTTCATTTGATAATTTCGGTATCACGATTTTGAGAATTTTATTCAGTACTGTTGTTTCTTGCGTACTTATGCTTTTATACTATTTCATAGCAATAAAAGAAAAGCAGAAATAAAAGAATTTCAAAATGAATCAGAAATTCGTATATAGACAATCCGTAATAATCGGGATTATAGTTGTGATAGCCCTGATATATGTGATACAATTATTTAATTTACAAATAATTGACGATTCCTATAAATTCTCTGCAATAAATAACTCTCAACGTGTGGAAACAGAATACCCCGCAAGAGGTTTGATTTTCGACAGAAATAATCGTTTACTCGTCTACAATCAGGCTGCATACGATCTGCAAATTATTCCGCGCCAAATGAGTGCCTTTGATACAACGGAATTGATTACTATTTTGGGAATAAGCAAGGAAAATCTCATTAGAGAAATCAGGAAAGCAAAACGTTACTCACGATATAAGTCCTCTACTATTGTATCCCAAATCACCGATGATAAATATGCCATGCTTCAAGAAAAGCTTTATAAATATCCGGGATTTTTCATACAAACCAGAACTCTACGTAAATACAATACCAATCATTCCGGAGATGTTTACGGTTATATCGGTGAAGTCGGTCAAGGAGATTTGAAGGACCCCTACTACTCTGCCGGCGATTATATAGGTATTAACGGTTTGGAAAAAACTTATGAAAATGTATTGCGCGGCACTAAAGGGAAACGTATTTTATTGGTTGACAATTATAATCGTATAAAAGGTTCCTATAAAGACGGAGAGGAAGACGAACCTGCGGAAGTCGGCGAAAATTTGTACACTACGTTAGATATAGATTTGCAGGAATATGCCTACAAATTAATGCAAAATAAAAAAGGCGGTATCATTGCTATCGAACCTTCTACCGGTGAAATCCTGCTTAAAGTTTCCGCTCCGGGTTATGATCCTAATCTGATGGTGGGATTACAAAGAACAGCTAATTATCGTAAACTTCAACAGGACACTACACTACCGCTTTTTGATCGTACTGTTATGGGAATTTATTCACCCGGTTCTATTTTTAAAACGGTTATGGCTCTCGTCGGTATGGAAGAAAAAGTGATCACTCAACATACTATGTTTGAATGTCATGGCGGTAGTTATTTTAATCGGCAGTTTATGAAATGCCACTATCATGAATCCCCACTGGCATTAAGAGCTGCTATTGAACATTCATGTAACCCTTATTTTGTGAATGTCTATCGACGACTATTAGAAAATCCGAAGTACAACGGTGTTAGGGATGCTTACGACATTTGGCGCAATTACGTGGCTTCATTCGGTTTCGGTAAAAAAGTTTCCTTTGAATTTCTTAACGAAGGCAATGGTTTTCTACCCTCACAAGATTACTTCGACAAAAAACTAAAAACAAAAAATTGGTTTTATACATACATAATGTCGCTTGCAATCGGTCAAGGCGAATTTTCGGCTACTCTTTTGCAAATGGCTAACCTTGTAGCAATACTTGCTAATAACGGTCATTATATCACTCCACATATCGTGAGACCGACGGATGCCGAACATGCTGAAAAGATTGATACTAATTATTTGAATATAAATAATCAATACTTCGGTATTATTGCCGACGCTATGGAAGATGCAGTGAAATCAGGTACTGCAAAAAGTGCCCACAGCGACTCTATCGTTATTTGCGGTAAAACCGGTACAATACAAAATAATTCAGGTCCCGACCATTCGGCGTTTTTTGCTTTTGCTCCGAAAGAAAATCCGAAAATCGCAATCTTGGTTTATGTTGAGAATGGTGTTTGGGGATCACGTTATGCCGCACCTATTGCAGGTTTGATCATTGAAAAATATCTTTTGGGAGATATTCCTACTAAAAAACGGTATTTGGAAAAAAGTATGCTGCAAGCTAATTTGATAAATCCGACTAATGAAAAAAATGCAACATCGGAAAACAATTTGACCGAAGAATAAGATAGCATGGAAAGGCAAACAAAACTTATCAGAAATCTTGACTGGTTCACTATCATTCTCTACATTGTGATGGTGTTCTTGGGCTGGTTGAATATCTATGCTGCTGTCTATGATGAAAATCATAATAGTATCTTTGACATTAGTCAAAGATATGGGAAACAAATGATTTGGATTTTATTTGCTTTCATTCTGGGGATTGTCATAATTCTTACCGATAGTAAATTCTTCACTACATTTTCTTTTGTTATCTATGGTATTGTTATGGCATCTCTTATTGCAGTGATTTATGCCGGGTTGGAAGTCAACGGTTCTCGTTCATGGATTAGAATTGCCGGTTTCCAAATACAACCTACGGAATTTTCAAAGTTTGCAACAGCTCTTGCCGTTGCAAATCTTATGAGCCGTCATAATTTTCGCATTATGCGATTTAAAAGCGTGTTGCAATTGGGATTGATAGTCGGTATACCTATTCTACTTATTCTTTTACAAAATGACACGGGTTCTGCTCTGGTATTTTGTTCATTTCTTTTGGTATTCTACCGTGAAGGTATGCATGGTTCTATTTTGTTACTGTTTTTTTGTACAGTGCTGCTGTTTATATTCACTCTGCTATATTCACCCATGACGGTACTTTTAATGATAATTCTGGGCACTCTCGGCAGTTTTCTTTACTACCGCCATAGTAGACAGGAATTATTCACTGTGATACTCGCTTTGAGCGCGACATTCTTATTCGGTATTTTTCTAAATTGGTTATTTGATTTAAAGAAAGAATATTCGAATATATTGCTTTATTCTTACGCTGTTATTTGTGTTGTATCAATATATTTCATATATAAAAATAAGATGAAGCATATTATTATGCTGTTATTGGCATCTTGGCTTTGTATATGTTCAACTATTACCGTAGATTACGTTTTCGACCGCCTGCAACCCCATCAACAAAAACGTATTAACAATCTTCTGGGTATTGATTCGGATATAACCGGAGCGGGTTACAATGTTCATCAATCCAAAATTGCTATCGGTTCCGGAGGTTTCTCAGGTAAAGGATTTTTGGAAGGTACTCAAACAAAGTTTAACTTTGTTCCGGAACAAAGCACCGATTTTATATACTGCACAATAGGTGAAGAATGGGGTTTCTTAGGAAGTACAACAGTGATTTTGCTTTTTGTTATTTTGATGATCCGAATTATTAAACTTGCCGAACGTCAGCGATCTGCGTTTTCACGAATTTACGGTTATTGTGTGGCGGCTATCTTCTTTTTCCACGTAGCAGTAAACATAGGTATGACTATAGGCATGGCACCCGTGATTGGTATACCTCTACCCTTTTTTAGTTATGGAGGATCATCGTTATGGGCATTTACAATATTGCTTTTTATTTTCCTAAGATTAGATGCAAACCGTTTACAAGTTTTCAGATAATTACTATGAGAACATTAGTCAAGAACATAAAACAATTGGTTCAAACCGAAAATAAACCACAACGCTGGGTTGCCGGTAAAGAAATGTCGAAACTCGGCATGATTAACAATGCTTACCTTCTGATTGAAGATGATTTTATAAAAGATTTCGGTGGCATGGAACAGATGGTGGAGAAAAACGTGATTGCAGATAAAGAAATTGATGCGTTGAATGGATTGGTTCTACCCTCATTTTGTGATTCTCACACTCATATCGTTTATTCCGGTAGTCGTGAAATTGAATATATAGACAAGATAAAAGGACTTTCCTATGAGGAAATTGCAAAACGCGGTGGCGGAATAATTAATTCGGCAAAACGTATCCATCAGGCTTCCGAACAGGAACTTTATAATTCTGCATTCGAACGTATTAAGGAAATCATAGCACTTGGTACCGGTGCCGTTGAAATAAAAAGCGGCTATGGTTTAAATACCGAAGATGAGTTGAAAATGCTGCGCGTGATACGCCGACTTAAAGAGAGCACTCCCATTCTCATAAAGGCAAACTTTCTCGGTGCTCATGCCGTACCAACCGAATATAAAGGTCGACAAACCGAATATGTGAATATGGTTATAAACGAGATGATTCCTTCCGTAGCAGCAGAAGATCTTGCCGATTTTATTGATGTATTTTGCGATAATGGATTTTTTACCGTTGAAGACACCGACCGTATTCTCAATGCGGGCATGAAGTATGGGATGCGTGCGAAGATACATGCCAACGAACTTGGGTTTAGTGGTGGTGTACAAGTGGGAGTGAAATATAATGCTATTTCTGTTGACCATTTGGAATATATGGGAGATGAAGAAATAGACTGTCTTTTAGGTAGTGAAACAATGCCTACGGTATTGCCGGGTGCTGCATTTTTTCTTAATCTACCGCTTTCGCCGGTAAGAAAAATGATAGATGCGGGATTACCTGTAGCATTGGCATCGGATTATAATCCGGGTTCATCACCTTCCGGCAATATGAAATTTGTGATGTCTTTGGGCTGTATAAACTACAAAATGTTGCCGGAGGAAGTGATAAACGCCACTACTATCAATACTGCTTATGCAATGGGGTTGGAAGAAGAAACGGGAAGTATTGCAGTAGGTAAAATAGCTAATTTTTATATAACAAAACCCGTTACGGGTTTTGAATTCCTACCCTATGCTTATGGTAGTAATTTAATTAATAAAGTATTTTTAAAAGGAAAAGAGATAAGCATTTAGAATATGAAACAACTAATTGAGTGTGTACCTAATTTTAGTGAAGGCAATGATATGAAAATCATTGAACAGATCACGGATGCAATGAAAACTGTAGAAGGAGTTAATGTTATTAACGTTGACCCGGGAAAAGCTACAAATCGTACGGTTGTAACAATGGTCGGAGAACCGCAAGCCGTATGTGAAGCAGCATTTAGGGCGGTAAAAAAGGCAGGTGAAGTTATAGATATGTCAAAGCATAAAGGTGCACACCCGCGTTTTGGTGCCACCGACGTTTGTCCGCTTGTACCGGTGGCAAATATAAGCATGGAAGAAACCATACAGTACGCTAATAAATTGGCAAAACGCATAGGAGAAGAACTTGGTATACCTGTTTATTGTTATGAATATTCGGCATCTGTACCGGAGAGAAAAAATCTTGCTCATTGCCGATCCGGAGAATATGAAGGATTAAAGGAAAAAATGAGTACCGAATGTTGGAAACCGGATTTCGGTCCGTCCGAATGGGATGAGCATGTTGCAAGAACCGGTGCAATTGCTGTCGGTGCACGCAATTTCCTTGTTGCCTACAATGTGAATCTAAATACCACTTCCGTACGCCGTGCAAACTCCGTAGCTTTTGATGTGCGTGAGCGCGGACGTGTGAAACGTGAGGGCAACCCAATCACCGGTAAGCCTGTGAAAGATGAAAACGGTAACAATGTTATGATTCCCGGTACTTTGAAATCCGTTAAAGCAATCGGTTGGTATATTGAAGAGTATGGCATTGCCCAAATTTCAATGAATTTAACCGACACCACTATAACTCCGGTTCATATTGCTTTCGACGAGGTTTGTCATAAAGCGGAAGCAAGAGGTATGAGGGTAACAGGTTCCGAACTTGTGGGACTTATTCCTCTGCAATCGCTTCTTGATGCAGGTCGTTATTTTCTACATAAACAACAACGTTCTTCGGGCGTTTCAGATAAGGAACTTATCAAAATTGCCGTTAAATCAATGGGCTTAGATGAACTTGCACCATTTGAACCAAACAAAAAAGTCATAGAATATATTCTTGAAGACGAGAATAATAAAGGTAAGAAAAGATTGGTGGATATGAGTCTTACCGATTTTACTGATGAAACCGCTTACGAATCACCGGCTCCGGGAGGTGGTTCGATTGCGGCTTGCATGGGCGCAATGAGTGCAGCACTTGGAACTATGGTTGCCAACCTTTCTTCTCATAAACGCGGTTGGGATGAACGTTGGGAAGAATTTAGTCAATGGGCTGAAAAGGGTAAAGCTTTACAAAATAAGTTGATTAAATTAATTGACGAAGATACCAACGCTTTCAACAAGATAATGACTGCCTACGACTTACCGAAAAAAACGGAAGTCGAAAAAAAAATACGATCTCAGGCAATACAAACAGCAACTCGTTTTGCTGCCGAAGTACCTTTTAAAACTATGCAACTTTGTTTTGAAAGTATGCTAATTGCCGCAAAAATGGTAGAAATCGGTAATCCTAATTCGGTTACGGATGCAGGAGTTGCTGCATTAGCTGCTCGAAGTGGAGTTATCGGTGCTTTCTTAAATGTGAAAGTTAATGCTTCCGGATTAGAGGATAAGGAATTTGCCGAAAAACTTATAAAAGAAGCAGAGACACTTGTTGAAAAAGCAAAGCAAAAAGAAACTGAAATACTATCACGCATCAAATTGTAATTAACAACATGGAAATTAATAAACTAAAAGGTCTATCTGAACAAGAAGTTGAAGAGAGTAGAAGATTAAATGGTAGAAATATTCTCACTCCTCCTCCTCGCACTCCGATTTGGAAACTGTTTTTGGATAAATTCAAAGATCCCATAATCAAGATACTTCTTGTGGCTGCCGCACTTTCGTTGGGAATATCCATAATACACAACGAATACGCCGAAACTATCGGTATATTTATAGCAATATTCATGGCAACAGGTATTTCCTTTTGGTTTGAACTGGATGCAAGTAAGAAATTCGACCTGCTTAATCAGGTGAACGATGATATAATGTATCGTGTAATTCGTGGCGGAAATGTAAAAGAGGTTATGAAGCATGATATTGTTGTGGGGGATGTAATTGTACTTGAAACAGGCGAAGAAATACCGGCAGATGGAGAATTGGTAGAAGCGTTGTCGCTGCAAGTGAATGAATCTACTCTTACGGGTGAACCTTTGGCAGATAAAACAAGTAATGTTGAGCACCTAAATCCCAATGCCACCTACCCTTCCAATTATATTTTACGTGGCACAACGGTTATAAACGGTCATTGCACATACATTGTTAAAGCCGTTGGTGACGAAACGGAATTTGGTAAGGTTGCACGTCAAGCTACGGAAAGTGTCGAAGAAAAAACGCCGTTAAGTAAGCAATTGGAACGTCTGGCTCACTTCATAAGTATTGTAGGTTTCATTGTTGCAGGTGCCACCTTTGTAATTCTACTCGTAAATGACATAATGAACGGTAGTTTTTCAACCGACAATTTGTTCACTCTTGACACAGCAGAACGTTTGTTGCAATATTTTATGGTAGCTGTAACTTTAATTGTTGTATCGGTACCGGAAGGTTTACCGATGAGTATAACTTTAAGTTTAGCTTTAAGTATGCGTAAAATGCTTAAAACCAATAATCTGGTTAGAAAGATTCATGCCTGTGAAACAATGGGAGCTGTAACTGTGATTTGTACGGATAAAACAGGAACTCTCACCCAAAATCAAATGACCGTTGCCGATTATGATTTTTATGATGATAAAGCTTATGAGATTATTCATGAAGGTATAGCGTCAAATTCTACTGCCTATTTGGATTATTCCGACAAAGAAAAAATTAAAGTTCTCGGTAACCCTACAGAAGGAGCATTATTGCTGTGGTTGCATGAAAAGGGTGTGAATTATTTGACTATACGTGAGGATGTTGAAATAATTGATCAACTAACTTTTTCCACCGAACGTAAATATATGGCAACTATAGTAAATTCCCCTACTATCGGTAAAAAGATTTTATATGTAAAAGGTGCTCCGGAAATTGTTTTCGCAAAGAGTATGAAAGTGCTCACTAATAAAGGTATGGAAGAATCTTCCGCTTTTGCAGTCGATGTTGAAACTCGTTTACGTGATTACCAAAATCAGGCAATGCGTACTCTCGGATTTGCATATAAATATTTGGATGATTCTCACCTTTCAATTGAAGAAGAAGTTGCGAGTGGTTTGGTATTTCTTGGCATAACTGCAATTTCCGATCCTGTGCGTAAGGATGTGCCCCAAGCTGTGGCACAATGTTTGAATGCAGGTATACAAGTAAAAATTGTAACCGGCGACACTCCCGCAACCGCAAGAGAAATCGGTCGCCAAATAGGTATCTGGAAACCGGATGATACCGAAGGACAAATTATCACCGGCGTGGATTTTGAGAAACTTTCCGACGAAGAAGCTGCGAAGAGAGTACAGAAATTGAAAATCATGTGTCGTGCTCGTCCCGCAGACAAACAACGTTTGGTGGAACTTTTGAAAAAGAACGGCGAGGTAGTAGCTGTAACCGGCGACGGAACAAACGATGCTCCGGCTCTCAACCATGCCGACGTTGGTCTCTCTATGGGTTCCGGTACATCCGTTGCAAAAGAAGCAAGCGCGATTACGCTTTTAGATGATTCTTTCAACAGTATTGCCACCGCTGTGATGTGGGGGCGTTCGCTTTATAAAAATATTCGCCGTTTTATTCTGTTTCAACTTACAATTAATCTTACGGCTTTGCTTGTGGTACTGCTCGGCTCATTAACGGGTAACCACCTTCCGTTAACTGTTACTCAAATGTTGTGGGTTAACATCATAATTGATACTTTTGCTGCTGCTGCCCTTGCGTCGCTGCCTCCTAATCCTAATGTGATGAATGATAAGCCTCGAAAGATTTCCGACTTTATAATATCTAAGCCTATGTTTAGGCGTATCATCGGTATCGGTTTGAGTTTCACGGTATTGCTACTTGCTATGATTTATTGGTTCTCATACACGGACGGTAATATGAGTTTGCAGGAACTTTCCATTTTCTTCACTGTATTTGTACTGTTGCAATTCTGGAATATGTTTAATGCCAAAGCATTTGAATCGGGAGGTTCTGCGTTTAAAGGACTTAATAAAAGTGCGGGCTTCCTGATAGTTATGCCCATTATATTGATAGGTCAATGGTTGATTGTAACATTTGGCGGTGTGGCATTTCGTACCACTCCACTTAATACTGCAACATGGATATGGATGATCGCTGCAACTTCATTAGTGCTTTGGATTGGTGAAATTACTCGTTTCATAAACAAAACCGAAAAGCATTAACATTAATGCTGTAAAAAATATAAATGCTTATGATTCCATTGATTGTAAATTTTGTTTATCCTGAATTTTTATACGGACTTTTTCTACTCTTAATTCCGATTATAATCCATCTTTTCAGTTTTAAGAGATACAAAAAGGTATATTTCAGCAATTTCAATTTTTTACAATCATTACAACAGGAAAAAAAGAACAGTTCGCAACTAAAACGATGGTTGCTGTTACTACTAAGATTGATTATCGTTGCATCTATTGTAACGGCTTTTGCTCGTCCCTACATACCATCATCACCGAATGAAAAGGTTGTAACTTCCGAAAATGCTCCGGTTGTTGTTTACATTGATAATTCTTTCTCAATGTCAAACACCGGTACTTATGGCAATCTGCTTGAAGAAGCAAAAAAGTATATGTTTGATATTTTGAATTCTTATCCGGCGGGTACCGGTTTTGTTCTTATCACAAACGAAACCGAGTATACTCCCGTTTTGACAAAAAATGAAATATCTAATTCAATTGCGGGTATTCAACTGTCTCCAAAATCCAAAATGCTTTCGGAGATTTTTAAAGAAACGAAAGAATTAGCTAATTTACAGAATGTTACTTTGTTTGTGATTTCGGATTTTCAACGCTATGCTTGTGATTTCACAAAAATCACTTCCGATAGTTTGATAAATCCGGTTTTTCTACTCATACAACCGGAAAATAAAAACAATATTTTCATCAAAAACGTGAGTTTTGAACAAAGTTCATTGCACCGTATAAATCGTTCCGATCAGATTTCAATCACTCTCGGTAACAGTGCCGACCGTGATTTTACAAACGTTCCTATAACTCTTTCCATAAATGATAAGAAGAAAAGTATTGAAAAAGCAAATCTATCTGCCAATCATGATAAAACCGTCAATATAAACTATTTAAATACGGATGCAGGATTCTATAAAGGCGAGGTGGAAATCACGGATTTGCCCGTCATTTTCGATAACAAGTTCTATTTTTCTTATTCTATAATCGAAAAGATAAATGTTTTATGCCTCGAACAAGAGAAACATAATTCGTTCTTTGGAAAGTTGTTTTCGGATACTGCTGATTTTAATATGACATATTCCAATATTTCCGCCATTTCCAACTTGCAGTTTGGTAACTATAATCTTATAATTCTCGACAGACTCACAAGTTTAGCATCCGGCGTGGTGAGCGAATTGGAAAACTATGTTAATGCCGGCGGTAATATTCTTGTTGTCCCTGACGTTATTAAGTCGGTTGTTGATGTAAATAAATTGCTTGCAAAATTACAAATGCCGACTTATCTTAATGTTGACACCACAATGATTATTGCCGCTATTGAAACTCAATCATATTTATTTAAAAATGTCTTTGAAAAGGATGATAAAAACGTTGTTCTACCCTACGCTAAGCGTTATTATCGGCTTTCCGGTAGTTCTGTCAATACGGAAACTGTTTTAACAGACAAAAAAGGTAACACTGTATTTGCTGACGGTAAGTTCGGGAATGGCAAAATTTATATATCAACATTTGATTTTTCATCTGAAAACAGCGATATTGTATACCATCCTATTTTCGTACCGTTAATGGTTAACATGGCTTTTAATGTTCAGTCGGAACTCAAAATAAATTACACTCTCGGCAGCGATGAGCCGGTTGTTGTTGATGGTAAAAAGATTATGGAAAACGAAAAACTCTACATAAAAAAGTACAACACCGATTTTGAATTTATTCCCGAATTGCGTAGAGATTTCAATGGTAATTATTTATTAATCAATTCTCAAGAGATTGGTAATGCAGGCATCTACGAAGTGTATCAACAAAATAAAATTGTTGCTGTTTTAGCATTTAACTACAATAGAAATGAATCGGAACTCACATATTTTACCGAAAAAGATATTATACAGCATTTTCCTAATGCAAGGGTTGAAAATATTAAAACGACACAAATTTCACGTAATAGTAAACTCGTTAAAGAAATCGTCTTGAAAGACAAAAACCGTTACCTATCTTGGTGGTTACTGTTATTAGCTATCTTAACCCTCTTTGCCGAGCAATTCGTATGGAAAAGAAAACTAAATTAACCGATTTCTTTCATAACTACGACATACCTCTTTCCTCCTACTTTCTACTTGGAGTAAGCGGAGGACCGGATTCAATGGCTATGCTTCATGCTTTTATTCAACTTGGGCTTCAAGTAAAAGTACTACATTGTAATTTCCGATTGCGTGGCAAAGAATCGGATGAGGATGAAAAATTTGTCGAAGAATACTGCCATGAACATAAAGTACCGTTCATCGCTAAAAAATTTAATACCGCAGAATATGCAAATATAAATAAGATGAGTATAGAAATGGCAGCCCGAGAACTGCGCTATAAATGGTTTTCCGAAATGAAAAACAAGGAAAATGCAGACTACATAGCTGTGGCTCATCATGCCGACGATTCCGCAGAAACCGTATTCATAAATTTAACTCGTGGCACCGGCATCAGAGGTCTCACCGGAATTTCTCCCATCACTTCAGACTTTGTAATTCGTCCCTTACTTGCTTTTTCCCATGAAGAAATTGAAACATATTTAAAAGAAAATAATATTCCTTTCCGAATAGATCGCACTAATACTTCCGATATA
Organism: Culturomica sp.; assembly: GCA_031262745.1. Taxonomy (GTDB): domain Bacteria; phylum Bacteroidota; class Bacteroidia; order Bacteroidales; family Marinifilaceae; genus JAISHE01. The sequence continues at coordinate 46,310 of JAISHE010000005.1, forward strand.
TATGTGCGCAATTTTATACGACATCAAATTATTCCGGCTTTCAAAAAAATAAATCCTTCGTTTCTTAATACTATTAGGGAAAATTGCAAAATACTTCAAGAAACTGCTGCTATTTTTGATTACGCGATAGAAGAACTTAAAAAAAGTGTTTTAGAGATAAAGAATGAAGAAATACGTATTGATATTGATAAAACATTGCAAACTCCTGCTCCTTCGACATTTTTGCATGAAATCCTTGCACCCTACGGTTTCAATAAAGAGCAAATTCGGGAGATATTACTAACGGCAAAAGCTATATCGGGAAAGAAGTTTTATGGAGATAACTACACTGTCGTTAAGAATAGAACTTATTGGCTGCTATATCCCACTCCAAAAGAAAATCTGCTTGAAGTAGTAATTAATCAAGTCGGTACATACGAATATGGCAATTATAAAATACATTTTTCTACTTTTCCGGCTGTTATAGGTATTGAAATACCTAAAAAACACAATTCGATTTGGATTGATGCCGACAAAATTTCATTTCCGATAACCGTTCGTACTTGGCAAAAAGGCGATAGATTTATGCCTATCGGTATGAAAGGTAGAATGAAAAAACTCAGCAATTTCTTCATTGATTTGAAACTATCGGAAAGAGAAAAACAACAAGTCATGATTTTTGAGGTACAAAAGGAAATAATAATATGGGTTGCGCCTCACAGAATAAGCGAAAATGTGAAAATTACCGATACAACAAAAAACATAATGGAAATAACCATAATTTCCTAAGTAAAAAAAGAGCGACCCTCCGGTCGCTCCAACACACTAACAATAAAAATTACTACACCTAAAAAGTAACATCAATAATTTGATTAAGACAAAAGTAATATTTAAAACGTTTGCGTGCAAGTTTTTTGCAAAGAAAATGGTGAAAAAATAAAGAAATCTTAAAATTTAACAATTTTCATCTATTGAAATATTGCAGGAATTGCTTGCCGTATTGCAGATAAATAAGCGTCCATGCCAAGAAACGTACAAAACGTCCCACGAGCATATATAACGCACATAATTTCGGACTAACTTTATAGAACCCTAAACCGATAGCGAACACATCTCCTATAACCGGCAACCATGTGAAGAACGACAAAAGATTTCCGTATTTATCTATTCTTGATTTTTGCTTCTCCAATTGCTCTTTTTTCACTCTAAACCAACGTTCTATCCATTCCCATTTCCCAAGGTAACCGATATAATAGGACGTCATACCTCCTAACCAATTACCTGCTGTTGCCACTATTAAACAAATCCAAGGGTTGGCACCGGTGAGCAAAAGCCCTGCTAAAAGAAGATCTGAACTTAGTGGGATCAGTGTTGACGCCAAATAAGAACCGATAAACAAACCACAATAACCAAATTGCTCAAAAAATTCCATGAATTTTATTTTTACAGACTGTAAAATTAGTAAAAAAGAGAATTATTACTACTTTTGTAGCCTCAAATGCCACTTTAGCTCAGTCGGTAGAGCGACGCATTCGTAATGCGTAGGTCGGGGGTTCGAGTCCCCTTAGTGGCTCAAAATCGTTACTTATTATTTTTCCGGTTGTATATAAAAAATAGGCTGCCTTGATGATTTATCAAGAAACAGCCTAAAAATGAATGAGGAGAAAACAAAAATTCCTTTACTCTGCCGTAACTCCTGCAACAATGCTCTTACTGCGTTCCACCGATTGCAATGCAAGATAATGCGGACCGAATTTTTCAAGGTTATCCAATTCGGTTTCATATTGATCCTGATGAACTTCTTCCTCTTCGGTCAAAGTTTCAAATAAACGTTTTGTGATAGAATCTTCGTTGGCACCCGATTCCTTTGCCCAACGATTATAATTATCTACGGTGTTTACCTCCATTTGTACGGAAAGTTCCAACATCTTATCGGGATCATGGATTTTCTGAACGGTTCCGTTCACTTTCATATCCACTTCACCTTTCAGAAAAAGAATACGTTCCGAAAGTTTTTCAACATGAATCATTTCTTGAATAGCTGTGCGACGGAAATAGCTTGACAATAAGTCATAACCGAGATCATCCAACACAAAATGGAAATACATGTATTGATGAACTGCTAAAAGTTCGTCATTCACAGCCATATTAAGCAATTCAATGCTTCTTTCTCTTTTTGCCATAATTTATAATTTTAAAAGGTTTATAATTACTTCAACTATTCGCAAATGTAAATGAATTTTTTTTAGAATACAAAATATAATTCATAATTAACATCCGATTTAAGATATTACATTTAATTTTTTACCGATTTTTATAAATGCCGCTATAGCACGGTCTAATTGCTCCTTAGTGTGGGCTGCGGAAAGTTGTATGCGAATACGAGCCTGCCCCTTAGGCACTACAGGATAATAGAAACCGGTTACAAATATGTTTTCCTTTTGCAATTCGGCTGAAAACTGTTGTGAAAGCACCGCATCATACAGCATCAAAGCACAAATTGCAGATTCCGACGGTTTCAAGTCAAAACCGGCTTCCGTTAACTTATTACGGAAATATTCCGCATTACTCATAACATTATCTCTCAATTCGGTGCTTGAAGAAAGAAGATCAAAAACAGCTATCGAAGCTCCGCATATTGCCGGCGACAAGGAGTTGGAAAACAAGTAAGGACGTGAACGCTGTCGCAGCATCTCAATGATTTCACGTTTACCGGTGGTGTACCCCCCCATCGCGCCGCCTAAGGCTTTACCGAGTGTTCCGGTGTAGATGTCTACTTTGCTTTGTACACCGTGATGTTCGGCAGCTCCACGACCTGTGCTACCGATGAAACCGGCTGCATGACTGTCGTCTACCATAACCAAAGCATTATATTTTTCCGCAAGTGCGCAAATTTCATCCATCTTGGCAATATCTCCGTCCATCGAGAAAACACCGTCCGTAACTACGATACGGAATCTCTGTGCTTGAGACAGTTTAAGTTGATTTTCCAAATCCTCCATATTTGCATGCTTATAGCGGTAGCGCACTGCTTTACATAGTCGTACACCGTCAATAATAGAAGCGTGATTGAGTTCATCCGAAATAATAGCGTCATCCTGATCAAATAACGGTTCGAAAACACCTCCGTTTGCATCGAAACATGCAGCATAAAGAATGGTGTCTTCGGTTCCGAAAAATTCCGAAATCTTAGCTTCCAATTCTTTGTGTATGTCTTGTGTGCCGCAAATAAAACGTACCGATGACATGCCGTAACCGTGAGTGTCCAAAGCTTTCTTTGCTCCTGCAATCACTCTCGGATCTGCCGAAAGTCCCAGATAGTTATTGGAGCAAAAGTTGAGCACCGTTTCGCCTGTTGTAAGTTTAATCTCTGCTCCCTGAGGAGTTGTTATCAATCGTTCCGACTTATACAGTCCCGCATCTTTGATCGATTGAATTTCATTCTGTAAGAATTGTTGAAATTTACCGTACATATTTATAATAGATTGATTTTTATTTAATTTCCCAAGTATCTCCGCTGTTGAGCAAATCATCCATACACTTTATCGGTGATTTGGCACGTGCAGTTTCTATTTGTTCCTCCAATGCTTCGTCATAGGTGTGAGCTTCCACATCGCGGATAACTCCGAGTGCCACAGGATAATCGGGAGCTTTCATATTGACAAGCATCCAGTGCATAAAAGGATTAGGATTGTGGGCATCGTGAACAAGTATATCTTCTTCCGTGATGCCGTTTTTACCTATTTCCACAACGATCAAATGACCGGCATCAGCCAATTTCAAACCTTTATCTTTATTTTTACCGAAAATCATACGTTCACCGTGACGGAGAACTATTTGACGTTCATCTTTTAATTCCTTGTCGGTTATGGCAGAATGTACACCGTCGGCAAAAATAACACAGTTTTGCAACACTTCAATAACGGAAGTTCCCTTATGCTCCACTCCTGCTTTAACAACCTCTGCCGTTAATGCCACGTTTACGTCAATGGAACGAGCAAAAAACTTGCTCTGTGCACCGATTGAAAGTTCACCCGGATTAAAAGGGTGCTCTATCGTTCCGTAAGGAGAAGTTTTGGTTTTAGTACCAAGCTTTGTCGTTGGTGAATACTGACCTTTCGTTAAGCCGTATATCTCGTTGTTACACAAGACCAATGTCATATCCACATTTCGACGGATCAAATGAATGAAATGATTTCCTCCTATTGCCAAAGCATCACCGTCGCCGGAAATCTGTAAAACGTTCAAATTCCGATTGGCATTTTTCACGCCGGAAGCAATAGCCGAAGCCCTACCGTGAATGGTGTGGAAACCGTAGGTGTTCATATAGTAAGGGAAACGCGACGAACAACCTATTCCGGAAATTATTGCCCATGATTCTTTGGGATAAGCCAATTCTGCCAGAGCCTTTTGAACGGAATTTATTATTGCATGGTCGCCACAACCCGGACACCAACGCACTTCCTGATCGCTTTTGAAATCTTTAGCCGTATATTCAATTTTAGCCATAACTTTACAAAGTGTTAATCTTATTTTTTATTTCTTCAATTGTAAACGGAAGCCCCGCAACTTTATTATACTGATAGTAATTAAATTCGGGCATTTGCGTTCTCAAATATGCTGCAAACTGTCCGAGATTTAATTCGCAAACTATTATTTTCTCAAACTTGGAAAAAATATCCTTTGTATTCAAGGGCAGAGGATTTATATAATTGAAATGAGCCAAGCTAACATTCTTACCTTCGGCTCTCAATTCTTTGACAGCCGAATAAAGATGTCCGTAGGTTCCACCCCAACCCACAACGAGGATTTTCCCTCCGTTGTCATTTCCGAAAACTTCTTGTTTGGTAATATAATTTGCGATACGTTTAACTTTTTCATCCCTTAGGTCGGTCATCACCTGATGGTTTTCCGGAACATAACTTATTGCACCTGTTATATCCATTTTTTCCAAACCACCGATGCGGTGCTCCATACCCTTAGTCCCCGGTAATGCCCAAAACCTTGCCAAAGTTTCCGGATCACGAGCATAAGGTTGATAACCTTCACCTTCCGGAGCAATTTTCGGTTTAATCTCAGGTAAATCTTTCATTGCCGGAATTAACCACGGCTGTGCGCCGTTGGCAAGAAATCCGTCCGTCAAAAGTATCACGGGAGTTACGTGTTCCAAAGCTATTTTAGCAGCCTTAAAAGCATAGTCGAAACAGTTTGCCGGTGTACTTGCCGCAACAACCGGCATAGGACTTTCCCCGTTTCTTCCGTACAATGCTTGCAAAAGATCCGATTGCTCCGTTTTTGTCGGTAAACCTGTGGAAGGACCACCCCTTTGCACATCGACTATAACAAGCGGCAGTTCAGCCATAATTGCCAAACCGCAAGCCTCCGTTTTGAGTGCCAAACCGGGGCCGGATGTTGTTGTAACCGCCAAATTACCTACGTAGCTTGCTCCTATTGCCGTACATATTCCGGCTATCTCGTCTTCCGCTTGATAGCTCTTAACTTTCAAATCCTTACGCAATGCCAATTCATGCAAAATCTCTGTTGCCGGCGTGATAGGATAAGAACCGCAAAACAAGTTCAAACCCGCTTTTTCGGCGGCTGCCATCAAACCCCAAGCCGTAGCTTTATTACCGGTTATATTGCGGTACTTACCTTTCTTGATATCTGCCGGCTTCACCTTAAAGTGAACCGCAAGTGCATGTACATTGGAGGCATAATTGTAACCGGCTTGCAGCACTAATTTATTCGCTTCCGCTACCGTAGGTTTATTGCAAAATTTCGTGTTGAAAAATTCTTCCGTATGCTCAATGGAACGTTCAAACATCCAATATGTGATGCCGAGAGCAAACATATTTTTTGACCTCAATACGGACTTTTGGTCAAGATTGGAATCTTTGAGAGCTTCCTGTGTCAACTTAGTAATATTCACCGAAACAAGATTGTATTCCGTTATAGAATGATCTTCTAAGGGATTGGAAGTGTAACCTGCTTTCTCCAAATTCTTATCGGTAAATGAATCCGTATCGACAATTAACGTTCCGGATTTCTTAACCCAACGCAAATTGGCTTTCAATGCTGCGGGATTCATTGCCACAAGCACATCCGCATAATCACCGGGAGTGGTTATATGGTTCTCGCCTATGTGCACCTGAAAACCGGAAACTCCGCCGACAGTGCCCTGAGGAGCACGAATTTCAGCCGGATAATCCGGAAACGTGGAAACATCATTGCCGAACAAAGCGGAAGTATCCGAAAATTGTTGACCTGTCAACTGCATACCGTCTCCGGAATCGCCCGAAAAACGTATGACTACATCTTGTTTTTCTATTATCATTGATTCTTGACTCATATCAAAATTTTATGTTGTAAAACATACGCAAAGGTAATTAATACTACATATCAAGCAAAGAAAATACTATTTTTCTTACTATGGCAAACGTATCCGCCATCTACGCCGATTGTTATTGGTTTGACAATGGGTTGAAACCCATTGTTATTGTTTGGCGTATGCCATACGCCCCTATATATTCGCCCGAAGGGCGACATCTTCATAACCGCAGTATGTAGGGGCGTTGCATGCAACGCCCATGTGCTGTGCATATTTTCATTGTTTTTGGGCGTTGCATGCAACGCCCCTACATATTACGGTTATGCAGATGTCGCCTTTCAGGCGGGGAATATGTAGGGGCGTATGGCATACGCCCGATGTATCGGGGCGGCTCGCAGAGCCTGATTTTCATAACCTCCGGTCATCGACCGGAGGGGAACATGATGAGGACACATGGCAGATATAAAAAAGCCCGCCTGCTTTTAAAAAAAGCAAACCGTGCAAATTTTAAAAGCCCGCCTGCTTTTGGAAATTGCAGGCGGGCTTTTCCTCAAAAGCCTTCGGGCTTTCGGATAAAAGCAGGCGTGCTTTTGGAAAATCAATAACAATGGGTTGCAACCCATTGTCAGATAATCGGGTGTATGCCATACGCCCCTACATCATCGGAGCGGGTTGAAGCTCCTTGCCGAACCGTTAATTCATCATTGGGGTGTAGCGGCTCACTTTTATTATTCCGGCAATATGTTTTATGCCTGCAATCAGTCGGTCGAGATGCTCGGTTGTGTCGATCAGAACCGTGATTTTTCCTTCAAACATTCCGGCAGATGAGTTGAAAGCAATTGAGCGCATGCTCACTTGCGGATCACGACCGATGAATTCGGTGATTTTGTTGACAATGCCCACTTCGTCTTTACCCATTATGTTGATTATTGCCTGATATGTGGATTTGCCTTGATTTGTCCACTCCGTGTTGACAATGCGATACGGGTAGCGTTTTTGCAAGTCGATGGCATTTTTACATTGTTTGCGGTGAACTTTAATGCCTTGCCCGATGGTAACAAATCCCAAGATGTCATCTCCGTAGACGGGGTTGCAACATGTGGCAAAATTATAGATGACGTTGTTTACGTTTTTGTCGATCAGCAAAACATCGTCGGAAAGAGGCTTTAATTGTTCGATGTTAATATCCTTGTCGCGTGTGATTTCCGGTTTGTTATCCTCTTTGTCGGCAGTGAGCAGGTCTTTGATTTCATTTGGATCAAATCTGCCTTCGGCTATGCCCTGATACAGGTCTAATGCAAATTTACATTTATGGAAAAGCATTAGGCGACGAATGTTTTCGTCCGAAAAGTCGATTTTCCAATTTTTGAATTTGCGTTGTAGAATTTCTTTACCGATGTCAGCCTGCTGATTTATATTTTCTTTAAGGTATTGCCGAATTTTATTGCGTGCTTTGGAAGTTACGGTGAAACTCAGCCAGTCTGCCTTAGGATGTTGATTGGTGGAAGTTTGTACCGATATTTGATCTCCGTTTTTCAGAACATATCTTAGGGTTACGTTTTTATGGTTCACCATGCCGCCGGTGCACTTGTCTCCCAAGTTTGAGTGTATGGAGTAGGCGAAATCCAGCAGGGTTGCACCTACGGGAAGAGTTTTCAAATCGCCGGCAGGGGTGAAAACGTGCACTTCTTTGTCTTGAATGTTCAGATTCAAATCGTCCAACAGGTCAATGGCGTTGTTGTTGGGACTTTCGAGCACTTCCCGCAGGTCGTTAAGCCAATTTTCAATCAGTTCATCCGAAGAAGAGGCTCCTTTGTAGCGCCAATGAGCAGCAAATCCTTTTTCGGCAATTTCATCCATTCTTTCGGTGCGGATTTGCACTTCCACCCATTTGTTTTCCGGACCGAGTACAGTGGTTTGCAATGATTCGTATCCGTTGGATTTGGGTACCGTTATCCAGTCTCTTAAACGTTTGGGATTGGGTATGTATTTGTCGGTAACAATCGAGTAAACTTTCCAACAATCGGGTTTTTCGTCATCACCGATGCTGTCGATGATGAAGCGAACAGCAAATATGTCGTAGATTTCTTCAAATTCCACCTGACTTTTGCGCATTTTATTGAGAATGGAAGCAATTGTCTTGGTGCGGTATTTGACTTTGAATTTTACACCTTTCTTTTCCAATTCCTCTACGATGGGAGCAATGAAGGAGGCGATATATTTTTCACGCTCTGCTTTTGAGTCCGAAAGTTTTCTTGAAATCTCGGCATAAACGGAAGGGTTTGAATATCTTAAAGCACGGTCTTCCATTTCCGATTTCAAGTTGTATAAACCGAGTTTATGAGCAAAGGGTATGTAGATGTAATTGGTTTCTTTCACAAGTTTGATGCGCTCATCTGCCGAAAGTTCTTCGGCATTTCTGAGAGCATAAAGTTCTTCGGCTAAGAATATTAATTGAACTCTGACATCTTTGGCAAATATCATCAGCAATTTGCGGAAGTTCTCCGAGTCAATGATTTTGTGAGTAGAGCAAAGGTTGCTTATTTCTTTGAGTCCGACGAGAATTTGTGTGATTTTATCTCCGAAATATGTTGTTATTGTTTCTATGCTTATTTGTTCGTCCACTATTTTTTTGTGTAGCATAGAGCAGATTATAGAGGTTGCACCCAAACCTATTTCACTTGTCAGTATGTGTGCAATATCCAGAATTTCTATGATTGTTTTATAAGAATTTTCGATAGTTTCCTTTTCTATGATATTCCCTTCATAGTCTACTTCCAAATCAGTGGACATCTCAAACGCTTTACGCACAAGCATCCTGTCATTGTAGGAAAGCAGATGCCGACATGAGTTTAGAAGTTCATTGTATTTTTGCTGTATAATTTCCGAATATTCTTTCATGGGTAGTAGTATTATTCAATTAATTTAAACCGTTTCTGCCACAATGTATGTGCTGCCTCCTATAAAAATCATATCATCTTCTTTCGCCGCACTACGGGCTGCCTCGTAGGCTTCATGCACAGTGGGGTAGGTGTTGCCTTGTAAATCATGGGCAGCAGCTTTTTTTGCCAAAATATTTTCATCCAAAGCTCTCGGTATGCTCGCTTTTGTGAAGTAGTACACGGCATTCTTCGGAAGAAGCGGCAAAATATGGTCGGTGTCTTTGTCATTCACAACTCCTATGACGAAGTGCAGACATTTATGATTGTGGGTTTTGATTTGTTTCACCACCTCACGCAATCCGTCTTCGTTATGACCGGTGTCGCAAACGGTGTAGGGCTTTTCTGAGAGCACCTGCCACCTGCCGAATAGTCCCGTGTTGCTTATTACGTTTGCCAATCCCTTGCGTATGTTATTTTCCGAAACGGACAAACCGAGTTGTTGCAAATGTAGAACTGTTTCTATAATGCCGGGCAGGTTCTTAATTTGATAGTGCCCCTGCAAGTCCATTTGCAAATTATTCAAGGTTAAATCGCTGCTGTGAAGGTTGTAACTTCCGTCATCGCTCCTTTCAATTTCCCATTTATCGGATGCAAAAACGAGAGGTGCATGGTTTTTGCGTGCGGCTTCTTCAAATACAAAATCATAGTCTTTATCGCGTGTACCCACAACAACAGGTGTATTCGGTTTTATAATGCCGGCTTTTTCCTGTGCTATTAACGGCAAGGTATCACCCAGCAATGCACAGTGGTCAAAAGAAATGTTGGTAATCAAGGAAATGAGGGGTTTGATGATATTTGTGGAATCTAATCTTCCTCCCAATCCCGTTTCTATCACGGCAATCTCCGTTTTCATGTCTTTAAAGTAGCTGAAAGCCATTGCAACGGTCATTTCAAAGAATGAAGGTTTGATTGCAGTGAAAACGTTTTTGTTGGAGTTTATGAATTCCGTAACAAATTCTTCCGAAATCATCTCACCGTTGATTTTAATTCTTTCTCTGAAATCCCGCAGGTGGGGAGATGTGTACAATCCTGTTTTGTAGCCGGCTTCCTGCAAGATAGATGCAATTGCATGCGATGAGGAACCTTTACCGTTGGTGCCTGCAATGTGCACGGTTTTGAAAGAGCGGTGAGGACTCCCGAAATGTGAATCTAATTTCAAAGTGTTATTGAGATTGGCTTTGTAGGCACTTTTACCTTCCCTTTGAAACATCGGCAATTGTGCGTACATCCATTCTATTGTTTCCTGATAGTTCATTTTAAGTAAACTTTATAAATCGGAGAAATCAATTAACGTTTTTAAGCGATTGAGGGCAGTGAAACGCATATTTTTCAAATCGGCTGATTCTAATACGGCTATTCCGTCGGTAGCAGAGGAGAGGGAACGGTAGAAATCCGTGAGTACCTTTATTATATTCTCTCCGACAATGTTTTGCAGTATAATTGTTTTGCAACGTAAGTCTACAATCATTCCGCCGTAAAATTCCAAACCGTGAAATTCTTTAATGATACCTCCCGTATCTACTATATTTGTAATATTATTGTTGTCAATAACTAAGTAACCGTTTTTCGTGAGAGGATATTCGGGTATGAAAATGTAATTGGCTCCGATTTTTCTTATCCTTTGTTCGGTCATAACTAATCTATTTTTTTAGCCTTTTCTTTTTCTTTTTCTTTTGTGATCGGTAGCTTTTTCTTCAAAACAGGTTGCAACATTTCATGCTCCTCGTGCATGCTTACCGGCGGTTCCAACTCTAAAGCCGGGTTAGCAACGTCTAATTTTTCTGTTTGAACCGTCTTGCCTTGCCTCCTTTCTTCCGATTTCAAAAGTTGTTCTTGTTGTTCTCTTTTTTTGTTTGAGATATAAGGCTTAATAAGGTTTAAATCGGTGATAACCACATCTCTTGATTTGATAGCTTTCATATTATCCGCTTTCAATATTTCAACTTCAAGTCTGCTGTAGACGGAATCGACGTATTGACTCCAAGTATATTTTTTGCTGCGAATGGTGTCTTGTGGCACGTTTAAAGTTCTAACATTCAAAGTGTCTTTATTATCAGCAGATATAAAGCGCGAAGTGATACGATTATCTTTTCCGTCATCTTTTTGATTAAACTTTATGAACACCGAAAAAGTGTATAAACCCGATTGCAAACTGTCCACCGTGAAAGTTCTGCTAAGAGTGTCTTTCGTTAGAAAAATGCTGTCTTGAACCGTAAAATAATTTACGGAATCATCCGCTCTTAATTTGCTGAGTTCCTGATTTTGGTACGTGAGACGCATGTTTAACGTATCCAATACCGTTTCATAAATGCGAAGATAAAGTTCAGGGCGCGAAGTATAATAATAAATGCAGGTATCAAACTGAGCACTTGTGATGCCGTATTTGTCGTAAATCCAATTATAGTAGGTATATGCGTTTTTATTCTTATCTATGGTACTTCCAAGCGTTGTCATTTCCGCATCCACTGTGTGAATGTCAATGAGTAAAGACGTGAACCTTTTTTCATCTAATATCGGTTTCCCTGTGGAACATCCGATTAATATTATAAGCAATGATATTATTAAGATATTGTGCTTCATGTTATAACTTTTCTCTAATCTTTTTATAAAGCTGCGAAGAGAAAATAAAATCATTTAACTTTTTATTATCTGCTTGGGCTATGTTATCTTTATTTCCTTCCCATTCCTTATTGCCGTCTGCAATGAAAACAATGTTTTCGCCTATTTCAAAAACAGAATTCATGTCGTGGGTGTTAACAATGGTAGTCATGTTATACTCGTGAGTGATTTCATGTATCAAATTATCTATCACTATGGAATTCACAGGGTCGAGACCTGAATTCGGTTCATCGCAAAATAAATATTTGGGATTTAATACAATCGCTCTTGCTATGGCTACTCGCTTTTTCATGCCACCGCTTATCTCCGCAGGATAGAGATTGTCAACATCATCCAAATTCACACGGTTGAGACAGAATCTTGCACGTTCAATCTTTTCTTTTTCCGTCATATTCGAGAAAAGATTTAAAGGAAATTTCACGTTTTCAATCACAGAAAAAGAGTCAAACAGTGCACCACCTTGAAATACAACTCCAATTTCCGTGTGAAGGTCTTTTAGTTGCTTGTTGTCTAAATTCTTAATGTTCTTATCATCGAAAAAGACAGTGCCTTCATCAATGCCGACTAAACCTATCAACGATTTGAGTAAAACCGTTTTGCCCGATCCGCTTTGACCTATGATAAGATTGACTTTACTTGTTTCAAATGTAACATTTATGTCGGTGAGCACTGTGCGACCGTCAAACGATTTATATAAACCTTTCGCTTTAACCATTTACAACAGTATTTGGGTTAAGATTAAGTTTGCAATCAAAATGGCAATGCTGCTATCAACTACAGCCCGAGTGCTCGCCTTACCGACTTCTAAGGCTCCTCCCTGAACATTATAACCGTAAAATGCAGGTATAGACGTGAAAATAAATGCAAAGACAAAGCTTTTAATAATGGAATACACCACATAATAGGAATTAAATGAAAAATGCAAACCTTGAATAAAATCTTCAAAATTCACGACTCCACTCAATATTCCGGTGAGCAATCCGCCGATGATACCGATGAAAACACTGAAAATGTAGAGAATAGGATTGATAAGCATTGCGGAAATTATCTTTGGTGCCACTAAATATGAAATCGAATTAACACCCATAGCTTCAAGTGCCTCTATCTGTTCCGTTATTTTCATTGTTCCGATTTCGGATGCAACGTTACTGCCGATTTTGCCCGCAAGTATCACGCTCACAATGGTTGACGAAAATTCCAACAACAAAGTTTCTCGCGTAAGATAACCAATCAAATATCTTGGCAGTAGGGGACTTGCCATGTTGTAAGCCGTTTGCAAAGTGAGAACGGCTCCAATGAAAAAAGAAATTATAAGTACAAGAGGTATAGAATTAAAACCGAGCTTCTCTAATTCCGAACCGATATTCTTGAAGAAAATCCTGTTTTTCTCCTGTTTTGAGAAAACCTTTTTAATGAATATGACGTAATTGCCAACGAGAATTAAAAATTTCATTCTTTCTCTTTAAATTTCGGGTAAAATTATAAATAAATTATCGTATTATTCCTAAATTAGTGAAGTTTTACAAATAGAAAATCTTATATGGAAAATGTGTTTTGTGTAATCTTGGCAGGCGGTGTTGGTAACAGATTATGGCCCGTAAGTAACACTAAATGTCCTAAGCAATTTATGGATTTATTGCATACAGGTAAGACTTTAATTCGTCAGACTTTTGAAAGGATAAATCTTCTAATTCCGAAAGAGCGCATTTATGTAGTTACAGGTAAGCGTTATATAGAAATTACTCAAAAGGAACTTCCGGAAATTCCACAGGAAAATATACTCGCCGAACCTTTCCGTAAGAATACGGCAGTTTCAATTATGTATGCGGCAGTGAAAGTGAGGAAAAAATCAGAAAACTCTACTATGATTGTTGTAGCTTCCGACCATGTTATTACAAATGAAGTGGCATATTTAAGGAATTTGAAAGAAGGTGTGGAATTCGTGAAAAATCAAGGCGGACTTCTCACTTTTGGTATAAAACCAAAGAGGCAAGAAACTCAATATGGTTATATACAAGAGAAAAAACCGGAAATCGTTGACAAGATTTCCGAAGTTAAAACCTTTACGGAAAAGCCTGACAAAGAGTTGGCAAAAGCATTTTTTGAATCCGGTGATTTCTTGTGGAATGTTGGGATCTTTGTTTGGAAAACCAATGACATAATCAGTGAAATCAAGAAATATACTTATGACGTGTATTCATTTTTTGAGGATGATAAATTCTTGGATACGGAATATGAAAATGAAGCTATTGTAGGAATATATAGCGAAGTTCCAAATGTGTCTATAGATTTCGGAGTGCTTGAAAAATCAGCATCGGTCTACGTATTGAAAGGTGATTTCGGCTGGTCAAATACAAGCACGTGGCTTTCACTAAATTCTTTGGGAACAACCGATGACGATAATAACACATTAGTTTCCGGTAATGTCGTCTTTGACGAATCCAAGAACTGTTTAGTGTACGTGAATCCCGATAAAAAGGTCATAGTCTCCGGTGTTGACAACATCATTATTGCCGAACAACATGACTATCTAATGATATGTAATAAGGATAACGAAGAAAGGATTAAACTTTTTGAAAAGAATTTTTAATATTCCCACAATCCTTGTTCATTATTGAACATTTCATTTTTAATACGTTCCGATTCAAGTATAGCGTCAATACCAACAGCATAACTGCTTATAGGACGATTGTTATACATTGATTCTTCCTGATAAATCCTTGAACTGAAATAGCGTTTCAGGAAAATATCGTCAAATGTGAGAGGTGCGGAACTGTTTCTGCCCATGAATACTTTCTGTTTGGCGAGAATGTCTCTAAATTCGCCGTAATCAATCCAGAACAATTGTCTTTTCATAATGCCGTCAAAATCGTCTTTTGTGAACTCTCTAACGGGACAAATGGAAATTATACGAGATTCCAAACGAGAAGTCCGTTTATTGAAATACCATATTTCTTTCAATAAAATACGCTTAACTTCATCGGTGTGAATCTCACCTGCAACACTTACTGATTCCATTTGACCTGTTTCATTGTTCATGATTGTTATCGTATCACCTACGGCATCAAAGCGTTTCTTTATTTCTTCAAAGGTTATAGGCACAGAGAGTTCATCATCATCATAAGCTGTTTTGTATGAATTTTGTATGCCTTTCATGAGCAAATCAATCAAAGACATACGACCGTCAATAGGCTCGGTAGGGTAATAAAGCGGCAAATTCATTTTCTCTCTTAACACAATCTCACGCCACACAACCTTTGAATACAAAATATCCGAAGGTTCCACAGAAGGCAATGCAACGTAAGTTTTTTTAGCATTGTCGGGATTGTTTACCAAATTCTTATAAAAAGCCTTAGATGTTTCTTGAGCCTGAGTTACAAAACTTGTTGCTACAAATAAACTGCAACCTATAACTATTTTACGTATCATAATTCTATAACTTTATTCAATTTTAAATGATATTGACGATAATTTTCTTCTTGTTCCGTCAGGTCCTTGAACCATGATTTGTTCTACAAAAAGCGGTTGATTACGTTTTAAATCGCGAATGAGTCTTTTCTGATCTTCACTGAAACCATCACCTTTAGTGTCGGCATCTCTAACATAACCATCAACAAGAGTAGAAAGAGTGAAACTTAATATTTGAAACTTCATATCGAAGTCAAAATTTTCCAATTCAACTGTCAATTTACCGGCAGCAAGTAGCTTGTTTCGAGCAATTTTACCTTCTTTTTGATTTGCAATTTTTGCAACAGGGTCGGGCACAGCCTTTACACGAAACTCCTGATTTTGCAACAGTTTTCTTGTGTTACCTATCTGGGCATATACAGAAACCGAAGCTTTCCCGACGTTTTTAGGACGTACAACATAGTCGTTACCTTGTTTAATGATTTCACCATTAGATATTTCCGGTTGCAACAAGTCTGCCGACATGCCGGGAACTGCAATAGAAACCGGATTATCAACACCTAAATAGAATACATTCATTTTAGTAGGGGATATAACCACTGCCGGATCTGCCACTTCATATTCCGTTTCAAAGGTTCGCGGAAGTGTTTGTCCTGAAGAAGAAATATAGTTGATCACACCTCTGATTTTATGAATACCGACTTTTGTAGCCGGTTCTGTGTAAATACCGAAAAGTCCGTCGTATTTCACTTGTCTGCCATTAGCTATTATAGCCGGTTTTAAAGTCGTATCTACGGCAGCAAGCATAATGCGTGCTTTGAATTGATCTCCGGTTAGAACATATTTGGAATCAGGAATTATAAGAGCTTCCAACTTATTGAATTTGAATGATTCCGCATCAACAGAAGCAACTAAATAACGCAATACATCCGATTCGGATGTTAAAATACTTACCTGATACATTGTAAGCATGGTAACAACTCCGGCTAACGGAGTACTTTCAAATTGAGCAGATTCCCAAGACTTAAATTCGCCGTCATGAGCAGGCGGATTATCGGTGTTTAAAGAATGTTCGATAGTTGCTCTTAAAATAGAATCCTTAGGATTAATATAGCTAACAACCAAATCTCTGTATTCACTTAACCTTTTCTTCAATTCTTTTCCTTGACCTTCCACAAGCATTATTTGACCACCAACATCTAAGTTGTCGCGTGCTTTAATATTATCAACATCACCATCCGGTCCGTCAACGATTTTTACCATTTTCACCTTCAAGCTGTCTATAAATTTAGACAATTCAAGAGTTTTATCTTTTATTTTCAGAGCTTTATCGCGAGTTGCTCCTACTTTATTTTCATTTAGGCTATAAGCCATTTCAATCTCGTTATAGGTTTCTGAATTTTTACGTTCAAAACCTATGATTGCAGATGATAAACTTTGCTGTACCTTCGTAAAAGCCTCTAAAACATCAGCAGACACATTCAATGCCAACATAGCTGTTAGCACCAAATACATCATGCCAATCATTTTTTGTCTTGGCGTTTCCGGACAATTTTTAGAACCCATTTATATTGAATCTTCTAATTCTTACTTAAATAATTTAAAATCAACCATTCACAATGCTAAGCATGTTTCCGTAAACAGAGTTTAACGAAGCCACATTGTTTGCTAATTGTTGCGTTTCTTGTTTGAAAAGTTTAGTGTTGTCCAAACTTAAAGAAACATTTTCCATCAATTCGTTCATATCATTTTGCATACCTCTGAAAGATTCCAAAGTAGATTGAGTTTCATTGATTTGCAATTCATATATAGCATTTAAAGCACTGATGTTCTTACTCAAAGCGGAAACTTGTTGAGAGTTATTATCCGAATTCGACTTGAACTTATCCATTTGTTCGTTTATGGTTGTACTCAAATTTGCAAAACTGTTTGACGAAGTTTCAATGTTAACTGTAAGTTTTTGATAATCCATCATTGAATCTTCGAGAACTTTACCGGCTTTCATCGTTTTTTCACCCAGTTGTTCAAAAGATGCGGTGGCATCAATTAATTTCTTGGCAAATTCCGGTACGTTCAACGTGGCATCTTCAAAACGTTCTGCACTTTTAACAATTTTATGTATGCCTTCACGCAATTGTTCAATGTCCTTCTCATCTATGGTACTGATGTTTGTAACGGTTTCAACAGTACCGGCAACACTGCCTCCCTGTTGAATTTTGGATACATGTTGTTGTGTTACCGGTGCAAGTTCACTATTTGAAAGTTCCGGAAAAACTTTACCCCAATTATAATGCTCCAAAGGCGGTTCAAAAGCCGATAGGAAAAATATACAGGCTTCAACAAGCATACCGATTGTTAAAACAACTCCGGCTCCGGGGAAGTGCATGATTTTAAAAAGGGCACCTATGATAACGGCTGAGGCACCCCAACCGTATACAAAACCCATTATGTTTTGATAAGATTTACTTTGAAAAAACTTTAATGCTGACATTTTATTGTAAAATTATATATTAATGTTCTATTTTTGTTCTTATAGTTCTAAATCCGATGTAACTTCTTGAAGAATCTTGATACTCATAAGTGCGTACACCATTTTGTAGGAAATAAGCGACATCTTTCCATGAACCTCCTCTTATGATTTTTCTTTTCAAGATTCTATTATCGGTTTCACTGGGAATAGTTTTGTAAGAAGGTGTAAGATCACCGGTGATGAAAGGTGCCGATTCGTCGTAACTGTCTGCTGTCCATTCGGCAACGTTACCTGCCATATCATACAAGCCGTAACCATTTGGTTCGTAGGTACCAACCTCTACCGTAATCATTCCGCCGTCGGCAATGTAATTACCTCTTTTGGGTTTGAAGTTTGCAACATAACAACCTTTTTTAGTAGGTACATACGGACCTCCCCAAGGATACTTTTGACCGATCAAACCGCCTCTTGACGCATATTCCCATTCTGCTTCGGAAGGAAGACGCCAATCCTGTACCTGAATCTTTGCACTTGAACTGTACAACTGTGTACGCCAATTACAGAAAGCCTGAGCCTGATGCCAACTGATACCTACAACAGGATAATTATCGTAGCCCGGATGTGAAAAATAATTCTTTACAAAAGGTTCGTTATAAGTATATGTGAAATCTTTCAACCAACATAACGTATCTGGGTAAATTCTCACTGCTTTTTTCATGATAAATGATGAACGGCTTTTTATAGCTTCTTTTTCACCTTTTGCATTTATAACAAATCCTCCTGTATATTCGTCTTTTTCAGGATCATAGTAGCGATCATTTTGTGCAGCCTGTTCAAAATCAAACCAAGAATAACTATAAATCAATTTTCTTGTGTTTATTTCGCCTGCTTTAATTTTATCGTCACCGGAATACTCCATTGTAGCTAAAGCATCTTTATACTCTTCGTTTCTTCTAAGGTCAATTCTTCTATTCCAGTCCAAACGTTGAGGTTCTAAAATATTGCCTTGCCTGTCTTGCATAAGAAATTCATCGAAACCTTCGTCAACAAGTCGTTGACGCCTAATTGAGTCAATTACGTAGTTTACAAATTGGCGATATTCGTCGTTTGTAATCTCTGTTTCATCCATGTAGAATGCTTGAATTGACACTGTTTTCGGTGGATTGGAAAGCGACCACGTGATGTCTTCCTGATTTTGACCGATTATTGTACTACCGGTAGGGATGAGCACCATACCGAAAGGTGTAGGTTCAAACCACTTCTTAGAATTTCTGGTTCCAACCAATTCTCCACCTCCTCTGTTGAGAGAACACGATACCGATGAAATCAGTGCAGCAATGAGAACAAATTTTTTAATTTGCATAACAATATATTAATTATAAGAATCTTATACTTTTATAAACTTTATCTTTTTTACCTAAACTCAGTCCGAAAGTGTAGGAAAGGGTTATTTCGTGTGAACCTCCGAGATCACTCGCGATTTTATCCCAATTCATATCGTAACTATAGCCTAATTGCAAACCGTTTTTCAACTCTAACCCACCGATAAACGTTACTGTTGACTCATATCTATAGGATAAACCTGCCCAATAAGTTTCCTTATATGTAAAATTGGCGTTAAGTATATATTGGTTTGAAACGAAATCACTTTGCAAGAAAAATGATGGTTGCATTTTGATCACCGGCGAAAGCGGTATATTGTAGCCACTTGTGAGGTTTAGACTTTGTTTCCAAAAGAATTCACCGCTTGTACCGACCGTCATGCTTGGTTTGGTGAGATGTGTTAGAGAAGCTCCTGCATAAAAGTTGTTACCTGTTAGAAACACTCCAATACCTACATCGAATTTAATTTTGGAAAGCTCACTTGTATTTAGTGCCGGATCGCTACCGGGGTCGGTGTTACCGTCCATTTCCGGTATATAGAAATCATTATCGAATTTTAATTGCAATATTCCTAATTTAGTTCCAACGTTCAACATCCCCCAACCTAAGTCGCCTTTAAATGCATAATTAAGCATTAATTGCGAATTGTTTTGTAATCCTATTTTTTCATTTAACAGATTAATACCTATACCATTGTTAGTGTTTTTGATACTAAAAGGAGCATCTACATTCACAGCATATATTTCCGGTGCATCTGTCATATTTTGCCATTGTGTGCGATAGACTGCCGAAACGGAAAGAATGCCTTTCATACCGGCAAACGCCGGATTTACAGTAACATGATTAAACATATTCTGACTAAACATAGGATCTTGTTGTGCTTTTGTCATTATAAACATAGTCAAACATGCAGCCATGAACAGTAGTTTCTTCATCAAACCTATCCACTATAATAAACAGCCAAAGTTAATTAAAAATGTTCAATTCCTCATTAATATATCAGAAAAACAAATAAAAATTCATATTAAAATCTTTATTTCTTCTATTCTTGTACTTTTTACGCTCAATATTTCAAAAGTAATATCATGGATTTCAATTTGTTCCCCTTCCGATGGAATAGATTCGTTGAAATACAAGATATAGCCTGCAAGTGTTTCGTATTCTTCGTTTTCTTCAAGGTTGAGATGGTATTTTTCGTTTATATAATCCACAGCAAGTCTGCCGGAAAAAATATATTCATTATCTGAAATTTTATTTTCGGTTAGGTTTTCATGATCGTGTTCATCTTCAATTTCACCGAAAATTTCTTCCATGATGTCTTCTATTGTAACGATACCGGCAGTGATACCAAATTCATCAACAACTACGGCAAGACTTTTATTTTCTTTAATGAATGTATTCAAAAGGTGTGATGCAGTCATTGTTTCCGGCACTATAAGTGCTTTGCTGATAGTGTCATTAATTGAAGTAGGATTTTGGAAAAGAGAAGATGAATGCACATAGCCGATAATATTATCTATATTGTCTTTATAAATTAATATACGTGATTTACCTGTTTTCACGAATAATTCGGTGAGTTCCTCTAATGAACAATCAACAGGCAGTGCAATTAAATCAGTGCGCGGCACTATGCTTTCTCTCACTTTTATTTCGGAGAAATCAAGTGCATTACGGAAAAGTTTTATCTCATGTTTTTCTTCTTCTTTTTCATCCTGCATATCAATATCTTCTACAAGATTGTTCAGATCAATCTTACCGAATGCTTTATCCGGTTCTTCCTGTTTTAATTTTTTGCCTGTAAAAAGTCGTAAAATAAAACCGCCTAACCACACTGAGAAATAAGAAATGGGGAATAATATCAGATAGAAAAAATAAACAGGTATGGAAAAGAATCTTAATAGCAAGTTGGGACGCAGACGAAATATAGTTTTTGGGAGGAACTCTGCAAAAATAAGTATAACGATAGTTGATATAAGTGTTTCAACGAACAGTTGCGAACCGGTAGATAGATTGTCGATAACAGGGACGTTACCCATATATTTGGTCATGTACATACTGTATATGACCATCACAACGTTATTACCGACTAATATAGTAGTTATATATATACCGGAATTATCTACAAAAAGATCAATAATCTTCTGAACTATACCTTTATTATTGCGGTCGATTTCAATTCTGAGTTTGTTTGACGAAACAAATGCGATTTCCATTCCTGAAAAGAACGCTGACAGCAGCAAACAGATTAATATGGTTACAATGATTGACATTAATTTGGGACAGAATATTTTACGTCTCCCGTTATATTATTAAATATAGGATTTTTCAGATTCTGGTCCGATTCAAAACCGTTATTACCTTCAATGATATTATCTTTAAATGTTAAACGGCTGTAGCGTGGTGAGTAGATTCTCTTTTTCATCATGTCCCAAAACAGTAATTCTGTTTCGAGTTTTGTGCCGTCGACATTTGTAACCACAACATTGTTTCGCACTTCCCAAATGTTTTCATCTTCACGTCTTTGAGCATACTCAGCCTTTATATCTCCTTCCGGTAAACCCTCTTTATCAAATGAAATAGCATGAATACCTTTTGGGAATTCGTCATATTTAACGTCGTTTTTAGTTATTTTGTTGTATTGGGGAGTAATCACTTTATACTTTATTACGGCGGAATCGGAATAAATCATAACCATGTTTTCACCCGACATTTCCGGTAATGAAGCAGTAGGATTATTTAAAGCATTGATTTTTTTGATGTCGTTTTTACATGCGAAAAGCATTATTATCCAGAGAAGGATAATAATGCTTTTGATGATTTTATCTAACGAAACCCGTAGACTCATTAGCGAGTTTATCTAAAACGTACTTTGGTAGTTTCTCCGATCCATGATCCGACAGTGTAGGAGTCTCCTTCTTTGATACCGCGGAAGAAAGCTTCTTCTTTACTTGGGAAGTGGGGAGAATAGGATGCTATTAAAGAGTTTACTTTTTCTGCTAAGGCAGGATTTACTTGTTTTGCTTTTTGAAATTTATCCACCACAACCCAATAAACCGTTTGGTGTTCAAAATCATCACTGCCGTATTCCTTTGCGTATGCTGCATAAGCTTGACCGATAATTAAATAAGCTTCACCAAGTTTAGGGTTGAACTTCAATGCTTCGTTTGCAAATTGCTTGGCATCCCTCAAGTTATTTTCAGCTAATTTGAGTCGTGCGAAAAATATATAGTAGTCAGCCTTCTTTACATTATCCTGTTCCTTCTCAACGGCTTCTCTCAAATATTTTTCAGCTTTTGCGTAATCCTTCTTTTGAATAAATGTTTCAGCAAGTTTGAAAGCCGCTTCTGCACTAGGTTCAAGTTTATACACAGCTTCAATTACATCGGTTGTTAACTGTAAATGTCCGCAATCACCTCTATTCAATAATTTCAAGATTGATTTCAATTCATCAAGATTATTGATATTTTCTTTAAATTTTACAGTAAGCAATTTATCCAATATTTCGCAATCGGCTGCACCCGAATTGAAGAATGTTACATTTATATTATCTGCAATATCCTGATATTCCTTTTTGTCGGCAGGTTTTGCATTCTTTTCACCTGTTTCGGCGAAAGCGGATAATTTTGAATATAGATTAATGTATTCCTCACGACTTAAATTACCTCCTTTGAAAAGTTCATTAGCATCAAGGAATAAAGTGATTGCAGTTATAGGAGTGGTTTTTGCACCTTCCATTTCAAAAGATTTCGTGAGATAGGAATAAGCTTCTTTTTGTGCTTCGACATTTCCTTTTTTCAGGCGGTAAAGGTCATAACCTTTTTTACCCCAAGCATAACCTTCTCCGTAATTCTTATCTGTACTGAAATATTTAATCCATTTGTCATAGACCATCATGAGAGTGTCTATATATGCTTCGTTTTTGGTCTTTGCATAAAAATAATTCATCATTGTGGCACCTCTTGTGTAGGTGTTGCGACTGTATTTAGGGGCGTTATTGAAAACGTATCTCCAACCGGCTAATGCTTCATCGAAGTTTTTATGTTTAAAATATTCGGAGTAAATAGATGCTTGTGTGATAGTTTGGATACTGTCTAATCCGAATTTTACATCAAGTGAACCTGATTGCGGAGTTTGTGCTTTTGAAACTCCAAAAATTAATAAAATCATTCCTAAGGTAAGAATTAAGTTCTTTCTCATGATATTGTAGTTTTTTAGGTTATTTTTCAACGATGTGCAAAAATATGATTATTTTTTGAAAATACATACGGATTTTGAGGGTTTCATGAAAATTTATTATGATTTAATATTGTATTCATCCCAATTAATCCGAGATTTCTTTCGATTTTAACATTCCGCTGTATTAGATCACCGACGAGATCGGAATCTCCTCCTGTAACAACTACTAATCCGTCGGGATTTTTATTTAGAAAATAAAATGTGTAACCGATCACCTCAAAGCGTACTCCGGAAAAAACTCCGTTGGCAATGGCAGTTCGTGTGTCTTTACCGCAAAAAGCATCTTCCTTTTTTGCTTCGTCTATGCTAACGAGAGGCAGGAGTTCGGTCATGTTATGCAGAGCATTTAAGCGCATTGTATAGCCGGGAGCAATGTTGCCGCCGAGAAATGCACCGTCGCGGTCAACATAGTCGTATGTGATGGCTGTGCCTGCGTCTATGATAAGCATTTTTCTTTCCTTAAACGAAAAGGCTGCACCTACGGCATTTGCTATGCGGTCGAATCCGAGAGTATTCTTACTGTTATAATCTATCTTAATGGGAAATCTCATTGAATTGTCTGCTTCCGTAATGAAAGTGCAGTAATTTTCGAGTTCGTCGTAAACATCATCTTCCACGTGATTACTTCCACCTATAAGAGCTTTAAAAACGTGTCCTTCATTTTTGTAAGCATAGATATTTTCAAACAAGTCATCGACGGTTGAGCCGCTACTTATAAGTTGTTTCCCGACAAAAAAACCGAATTTCATATTCGTATTGCCACAATCGATCACTAAATTCATTTGATTAATTTATAGTGTATTCATACATTTTTTCTATGCAAAGATATAATTTATCTATGTTATTTACGTTAGAAAAGGTTAAAGTTAGTTTATTGTTTCTTTCACTCATTTGTGAGGACACGATTTGCTGTTGAATAAATTTTAAAATTGCAGCAAATGTTTTTCCCGAATAGTAGGGGGAATTATCGTCGTTTACAAAATATAGTATTACTTTCGATTTCTTTGCCACTAAGCGTTCTATACCCATTTTCATACATTTCTTGCGTATTCTGACGATTTCCATAAGAGCTTTAACTTGGGCGGGTACTTGTCCGAAACGGTCGTTGAGGCGTTCCTCAAAGGAAATAAGTTCGCTATCGTTGGAGATATTATCAAGTTCGCGATATAGCTTAATCCTTTCGGTGATGCTTTCCACGTATGTTTCGGGTATCATAACTTCAAAGTCGGTTTCGATGACACATTCTTTCACAGGAAAATCGTCGTGCCGATCCGTTTGTGCCATAGGCATATCCGGATATTCTTCGGTGCGCAGTTCGTAGAGTGCTTCGTTGAGTATGCGTTGATAAGTTTCGTAACCTATTTCGGAGATGAAACCGGATTGTTCGGCACCGAGAATATTGCCGGCACCTCTTATGTCCAAATCCTGCATTGCAATGTTGAAACCGCTTCCAAGTCCGCTGAAATCTTCAATTGCTTTCAATCTGCGTCGTGCATCGGGGTTCACCAAGTCGAGAGATGGTGTCAGTAGATAACAGAATGCTTTTTTATTGGAGCGTCCCACACGTCCGCGCAATTGGTGGAGATCACTCAAACCGTAATTTTGAGCTTGATTTATAATTATTGTGTTGGCATTCGGTATATCCAAACCGGATTCTATAATAGTTGTAGCAATCAAAACATCGTAGTCGCCACGAATAAAGTCGTGCATGGTTTTTTCCATCTGTTCACCGTCCATCTGACCGTGTACGATGCAAGATTTGATTTTGGGAAGTATCCGGCTAAGCATTTCCTGAATTTGCCTGATGTTTTCCACCCTGTTATGTATGAAAAATACTTGTCCTCCGCGTGCCACCTCGTAGTTGATGGCTTCTTTGATTAGTTTTTCATCGAAGCGATGCAATTCGGTTATGATTGGGTAGCGATTTGGCGGTGGGGTGCGGATTATTGACATATCTCTTGCACCCATGAGTGAAAATTGCAGAGTTCTCGGAATTGGAGTTGCAGTCATTGTGATTGTATCTACGTTCACCTTCAAGTGTTTCAACTTTTCTTTGACGCTCACTCCGAATTTCTGTTCCTCGTCTACAATCAACAATCCGAGATCTTTAAATACAACTTCTTTACCTGTGAGTTTGTGTGTACCTATTATTATATCTATTTTTCCGTCTTTCAAATCGGACAGAATTCTTTTCACGTCCGACGCTTTACGCATGCGGCTGATATATTCCACAGTGCATGGCATGCCTTTCAGTCTTTCGGAGAAAGTGTTGTAGTGTTGATATGCTAAAATAGTTGTGGGGACGAGTACAGCCACTTGTTTACTGTCGCCTACGGCTTTAAATGCGGCACGTATGGCAACTTCCGTTTTACCGAATCCTACATCGCCGCAAACCAGACGATCCATAACGTTAGGTGTTTCCATGTCGTATTTCACGGCTTCGATGGCTTTCATCTGGTCGGGCGTTTCTTCATACATAAAAGATGCCTCCATTTCTTCTTGCAAATAGCTGTCTTTACCGAAGGCGTAAGCCGGTTCGTTTTTACGGCGTGCGTATAGTGAAATCAGTTCGCGAGCGATGTCTTTAACCTTTGATTTGGCTCTTTGTTTCAGTTTGTTCCATGCGTCGCCACCGAGTTTGTTGACAACGGGTGCCGTTCCGTCTTTACCTCTGTATTTGGAAATTTTGTGCAGAGAGTAGAGGCTCACATAAAGTTCCGAGTTGTTTTTATACACAAGTCGTATTACTTCCTGTTCGTTGCCGTTGTTGTTTATTTTTGTGAGACCTCCGAAGCGACCGATACCATGATCGATGTGCACTACATAATCACCCGGATGCAGGCTTTGAAGTTCATCAATACTTATAGACTCTCTGCCCTTACGTAGTTGGGAAGTTTTAAGGCTGTATTTGTGATAGCGGTCGAAAATCTGGTGTTCGGTATAAAGGCAAATGCGTATTGTTGCATCGGAAAATCCTTCGTGTATTGTACCTTTCAAATATTTGAAGTCAATATTTTGACCTTTGTCTTTAAAAATATCACGAAGTCGAAGGATTTGTTTTTCGTTTGTGGAGCATACATAAATTTGATAACCGTCATTGATACGTGTTTTTAATGTTTCGGCGAAGATATCATAATTCTTGTTGATGTTTGGTTGTGCTTCACATTGCAAGTCGATTGAGGTGCCACGAAAGAACAGGTCGGGACCCCATTCGATGACGGTGCCACGTTCAATGAAATCGAATAGATCGGTTTCGCTACCGAGTATTTCATGACATTCTTCATTTTCGGTTCGCAGATTGCGGATTTTGTCATTTGCAAAAAGTCCGTTTTTCAACCACCACACGGGTTGTTCGTCGAAATAGGATAGCAAATCGGTGTAGGTATAGTCTTCCGATGAACGGCTGAGATCGGGTACAATGGAGACTTTGTCTGTTGTTCTTTCCGACAGTTGTGTTTCTATGTCGAAGTATCGAATTGTTTCCACTTCATCACCGAAGAAGTCAATCCTTATTGGCATGTCTTCTGCGTAGGAATAGATGTCCACTATACTTCCTCTGATGGAGAACTGTCCGGGTTCATAAACAAATTCGCTGCGATTGAATCCGTATTCGGACAGCAGATTTTCAAGGAATGTTATAGAGATTTTTTCACCCTTAGTAAGTGTCATCGACATTTCGTGTAGGGTATGTTTCTCAATAACACGCTCGGCAAAAGCTTCCGGATAGGTAACAATCACTCTCGTGCGTCGGTTGGCAATTCTGTCTAACACTTCTGTGCGTGCGGAAACGGAATCGTTATCTTTTTCTTCCGTGCGTATCAGTCGTTTGTAGGATGAAGGCAGGAAAGAAACACTATTTTCGTCCAACAGTGCCGTCATATCGTTGTAGAAGTATGCTGCTTCCTCGCGGTCGTTGAGCATGGCAATATGGATGCGGTTGTTTTTAGGCATTAAATAGCTAAGCATGACCGCCACAGCGGAACCTGCATTGCCGTTTAATCTGTATTTGCCGCCTTGTTCGATTGCTTTCAGCAATTTGTTGCTACCGGGTGCATTGTTATATAATATTAGGATTTCTTTAAGTTTCACCTTAATATATATATATGGTATAATCTAATCTAATACGTCTTTTCCTGTTTTGTGAGTTCCTGTTCAAATTGTCGTTTACCGGCTTCGATTTCGTTATATGTGCATGGACCGCTGATACATCCGCCTTCGCATGACATTATTTCGAGAAATTGTGCCGGTGCTTTGCCCGTTTTGGCGTATGCACGGAGACTGTTAATAGTTTTCTTATCAATATTTGCAATTTGAGTTGCGTTTATTTTTGCTCCGTCTTCTTTTAGGTACGCTTTCACGGCGTTCATAACTCCTCCGGATTTTCCGAAGCCGTGTGCTTCCCTCACGGAGGAAAACTCCATTGCGTAGGGCTGTGTCTCTTCGATATGAATGTTTAAACCGTCGAATACGGATGATACCTCCTCAAATGTCATCACGAAATCTACGGCTTCATCCCGTTGCGCTTCTTTGCGTTTTGCGGCACATGGTCCGATGAACACTATTTTTGCATCGGGATAACGTTCTTTTGCGATACGAGCCGTGTAATACATCGGTGAACCGGTGGAAGAAACGTAGGGTTGCATCGTTGGAAGATGCTTTTTGACAAGTTCGATGTATGCGGGACAGCAGGAAGTGGTCATAAACTTTTGACCTTCCGCAAGTTTTTCTACAAGTTCGGCGGCTTCGTTGCTAACGGTGTTCATTGCACCTTGTGCAACTTCGACTACATCAGTGAAACCGATTTCTTTCAATGCTCCGTAGACTTGTTCGACAGTGGTGTTAAATTGTCCTAAAATGGAAGGTGCCACGATTGCTACCAGCTTCTCGCCTTTCCTTATCTTTTGAAGAATGTCGAACACTTGTGATATTTCAAATATTGCACCGAAAGGGCAGGCGTTAAGGCATTTGCCGCAGTATATACATTTGTTTTCATCAATATGCTCAATACCCGTATCGTCTTTGCTGATTGCTTTAACGGGGCATGCTTCCTCACACGGAACGGGTATGTAGACAATAGCGTGGTAGGGACAATTTCTTTGGCAGATGCCGCAACTGATACAAGCATCGTGGTCAATCCATGCTTTGCCGGTGGTGGCATCAACGTGAACGGCTTTTTTAGGGCAGTTTGCCTGACAGCTTCTTGCGGTGCAACCGCGACAAAGGTTTGTGATTTCGTAATTGATTTGTACGCATGCCGAACATGCTTCGTCGATTACGCACATTATATTTTCTTTCGGTAGTCCGTTTTCAGCACGTTGCAAGGCGTGTGAGGCATACTGTGAAAGGGGAGTGAGTTCGTCCGTTTCATCCTTCATGTCGAGACCTAAAAGCGGCAGTGATTTATATTTCCAAACGGCACGTTCTTTGTGAACGCAGCAACGTCCCGCATGTTTTGATCGGCGCGGACTTAATTCGATAGGAAGGTGGTTGATACGTTCTTCCAATTCATTATTTTTCCAAAGTTTCACCAGCTCGGTAAGCAAGCGGTGGCGTACAATCATGATATTATTAGTGAAAGCCATTAATTACGGATTGAATTTTAGTTGTTAGTAATAGTTTTTATTGTTATGCAAAAATAACCGAATTAATTGACTATTTTTGCCTTTGTCGCATAAATTATAAACACAAGTTGTAATGTATTCAAAAAAACACAGTTACATGCTCACCTTAGGGCATTTGTGTACGGATCTGAATCAAGGGGCGATTTCTGCCATGCTACCTTTTGTTATAGCTCACTACGGATTTAGTTATGCAAGGGCGTCGATGCTGGTGCTTGGTTGTAGCATTGTTTCCTCTGTGGTGCAACCGCTTTTCGGTTGGATGGGCGACCGTTTTCAACGTCCGTGGCTCATGAGTTTAGGTATTTTCCTTGCCGGTTTCGGTATTTTTATGATGGGACTTTTCAGCACATTTTTACCTTTATTTTGTTGTACAATGCTCACCGGTGTCGGAATTGCACTGTTTCATCCCGAAGGCGGACGATTGGCGAATGTGGTGGCAGGAGCTAATAAAGGTACGGGCATTGGTAACTTTGCTGTTGGAGGTAATCTTGGTTTTGCGGTGGGTCCGTTGCTGGTGGCACTAACATTTCCTTATCTCGGTATGCGCGGAGCATTAATTTTTATTATTCCCGCTCTGATTGCATCGGTGTTGTTGCTAACTCAGAACCGTAAATTTACCGAACTCAGTGTTCTTGAAGAGAAACGTAAGAAAAAAGCGGGTGAACTCGGTTTGAAGGATAATTGGCGAGAGTTTTGGAAGGTAACCACCGTCAACATTATGCGTTCCGTTATTTCCCGCAGTCATTTGGTTTTCATACCATTATTTTGGGTTGCAATCTTCAATCAAAGCGATGCCAACGGTGCTATGATGATTACGATTTTCACATTTGTGGGGGCGTTTGCCACGTTCTTAGGCGGACGTATTGCCGACCGTATAGGCTTCAAAAATGAAATTATCATTTGTGGGGTATTGATGACGTTAAGTATCTTCGGTTTCCTTTTTGCACAAAATATTATTTTGGCAGGCATACTTGTTATACTGACATCTGTTTTCATAAATCTTGCTTACAGTCCCATTGTGGCACTTTCACAAGGTTATTTGCCCAACCACATCGGTTTGGCAAGCGGCATATCTCTTGGGGTGGTGGTTAGCATGGGGGCGGTAGCAGCTCCGTTTCTCGGAATGGTCGGAGATGCACACGGTTTGCTCACCGTGTTTGTAATAATCTGTATAGTAAGTTTTGTATCCCTTGTATTTTCGTTATTCTTGAAAAACGACAAAGCAGTATCGTCATCCTCCGGTCGCTGACCGGATATGTTGTAGGGGCGTATGGCATACGCCCGAAAAATTAACAATGGATTGAAATGCCCCAGTAATGTCGCCAACCCTCGTAGGGGCAACCCTTGTGGTTGCCCATTGTTTGTTATCCCATTGTTATTTTGGGCAACCACAAGGGTTGCCCCTACGATTGACAATGGGTTTAAACCCATTGTTATTGTATGGAATACGCCCAAACGATGTACGGGCGGGGTCTGCCCGCCCAATTGAAAACGGGGCGGGCGAACCCCGCCCCTACGAGGACACCGCCAACACGGATTATTCGGATGTACGGGCGTTGCATGCAACGCCCGATGATGATGTCGGTGTATATTGTAGGGGCGTATACCATACGCCCCTACAATATATCCGGTCGCTGACCGGAGGATGTCCACTAATTTTACAATTGAGTGCACTAATTTTGGAAATTAGTCTACTAATTTTGCGATTGAGTACACTAATTTTAGAAATTAGTCCACTAATTTTACGATTGAGTGCACTAACTTTGGAAATTAGTCTACTAATTTTGCGATTGAGTACACTAATTTTAGAAATTAGTCCACTAATTTTACGATTGAGTGCACTAACTTTGGAAATTAGTCCACTAATTTTACGATTGAGTGCACTAACTTTGGAAATTAGTCCACTAATTTTGCGATTGAGTATACTAATTTTGGAAATTAGTCCACTAATTTTAGAAATTTTAGACACACATTTTGAGCATATATATAAAGATTTTATGTAAGTTTGTAGTGTTTTATGAAATCTATGAGTAATAACAGGAATATATCTTTAACGGATTACAATTCTTTTCGCACATCAGCATTTGCAAAGTTCTTTTGCGAACCCCAAAGTATCACCGAAATCAAATCATGCTTGCAATTACATGCCGCTGAGGACAAATTAATCATCGGAGGCGGTTGCAATTTGTTTTTCACTAAGGATTTTGAGGGACTTGTGGTGCATCCTTTATTAAAGGGCGTAGCGAAGCTTTCGGAAACGGCTGATTGGGTAGATGTGGAGGCGATGGCAGGCGAGAATTGGGACGATTTCGTGAAACAATGTGTTGATGCGGGTTATGCGGGTTTGGAAAACTTGTCTTTGATACCGGGTACGGTGGGTGCAGCTCCGGTTCAAAACATCGGTGCCTACGGAGCGGAAGCGAAAGACTGTATTTTGGAGGTGAAGACTTTGAATATGTCGGATCTCGGTTTGCGTAGCTTTTCAAATGAGGAATGCAGGTTCGATTATCGTGAGAGTTTTTTCAAGTATAATCGTGAGTTTTTGATTACGTCCGTTGTTTTCCGTTTGTATAAGAATTTCAATTATCAACCGAGATACAAGGAACTTAACGAGGAATTAAGTATGTTCCCCTCTCCCACTTTGCAACAGGTTAGAGATGCCGTCATCACCATTCGCCGGCGCAAGTTGCCCGATGAGCGGGAATTGCCTAATGCAGGTTCGTTCTTTAAAAACCCTTATATAAGCAAGGAAAAGGTTGAGGAGTTGTCCGGCAATTATCCTAATCTGCCCGTTTTTCCCACTGCCGACGGCAACAGTTACAAAACGTCGGCAGCTTTTTTGATTGATAAGGCGGGATTTAAGGGTGTGAGAGACGGAAATGTGGGCACATATTCCAAACAACCTTTGATAATAGTAAACTACGGCACTCCCAACGGTAAAAACATTGTGGCATTTATGCACAAAATTCAAGAAAACGTAGAGAGGTTATTCGGAATAAAATTGGAACCGGAAGTAAGAATTTTATAAAAAATAAGAATATGGCATCATTTATAGTAGAAGGCAGATGCAGGATGAAAGGCGAAATAACGGCACAGGGAGCAAAAAACGAAGCCTTGCAGGTTATTTGTGCCACATTGCTGACGGAAAAGGAAGTTGTGATTGAAAACATTCCCAATATTTTGGATGTTAATAATCTCATTGACCTTTTGAGCGACATGGGTGTGGAAACAGCAAGAATAAAAGAGGGTACGTGGTCGTTTAAGGCATCTAATATTGATACCGCCTATCTGCAAAGTCCGGAATTTTTGAAAAAAGTGGCTGCTTTGAGAGGTTCCATTATGATAATCGGACCTTTGATAGCACGTTTCGGCTACGCTCTTATGCCCAAACCCGGAGGCGACAAGATAGGAAGAAGACGTTTGGACACGCATTTGATAGGCATACAGAAATTGGGAGCCGAGTTTGCATACGATGAGGCAAGGCAATTGTACAGCATCACGGCAGATAAGTTGCGCGGCACGTATATGCTGCTCGACGAGGCTTCCGTTACCGGCACTGCGAACATAATCATGACAGCCGTACTTGCAGACGGTGAAACCACTATCTACAACGCTGCCTGCGAACCCTACATTCAGCAACTTTGCCGGATGTTAAACAATATGGGTGCAAAGATTAAAGGTGTTGGGTCAAACCTTTTGTGTATCGAAGGCGTGAGTTCTCTCGGTGGTACTCGCCACCGTATTCTGCCCGATATGATTGAGGTGGGCAGTTTTATAGGCATGTCGGCAATCACTAATTCCGACATCACCATTAAAGACGTTGCCTACGATGAGCTGGGAATTATTCCCGACACTTTCCGCCGACTCGGTATAACGGTGGAACGCATAGGCGACTCTATTCACGTTCCTCCTCAGGACGAATATTACATTGAAACATTTTTGGACGGTTCGATACTGACAATTGCCGATGCGCCTTGGCCCGGACTGACACCCGACCTTTTGAGCGTTATTCTGGTGGTGGCAACTCAGGCAAAAGGTTCTATTCTTATCCACCAGAAAATGTTTGAAAGCCGTCTGTTCTTCGTTGATAAGTTGATAGACATGGGTGCGCAGATAATACTTTGCGACCCCCACAGGGCAACGGTAATCGGTAGCGGCAGACGCACAATGCGTGCCGGCGTTATCACCTCTCCCGATATTCGTGCCGGTATTGCCCTTCTGCTGGCTTCAATGTGTGCCGAAGGTAAAAGCACTATCCACAACATCGAACAGATAGATCGCGGTTATGAAAATATTGATGTACGCTTAAACCGAGTGGGTGCAAGCATTTTAAGATTAGATTAATTCAAATAAAAAATATATATGTGCGGAATTGTAGGTTATATAGGTAAACAAGAGGCTTTCCCGATTTTAATTAAAGGTTTACACCGTTTGGAATACAGAGGTTATGACAGCGCAGGGGTTGCCCTTGTCAACGACAATAAGGAACTTAATGTGTATAAAACGAAAGGACGAGTTGCCGATTTGGAGGAATTTGTTAAAAATAAAGATATTTCGGGAACTATCGGAATTGCCCACACTCGTTGGGCTACTCACGGGGAGCCGAATAATGTAAATGCACATCCGCACTATTCACAGTCGGAGAATTTGGCTTTAATCCACAACGGGATTATAGAAAACTACTCCACAATAAAGGAGGAACTTATTAATAAAGGTTACTCTTTTCAAAGCGACACGGACACGGAAGTGCTCGTGCAACTTATCGAATATATAAAGGAAACCAACAAAACAGATCTTTTCACGGCGGTGCAGCTTGCATTGGGTGAAATCGTTGGGGCTTATGCCATTGCCGTCCTTGAAAAAGGCAATACGGACACTATAATTGCAGCCCGTAAGAGCAGTCCGCTCGTAATAGGAATAGGCGAAGACGAACTTTTTGTGGCATCGGACGCTTCTCCTATCGTTGACTACACAAATAAAGTGCTTTATCTTGACGATGAGGAAATAGCTATCGTCAAACGCGGCGAAGAACCGATTATACGAACAATAGGTAATGTGAAAAAGAGCCACAAGATTGTTGAATTGGAAGTAAATCTCAGCCAATTGGAAAAAGGCGGTTACCCGCATTTCATGTTGAAAGAAATTATAGAACAACCGCGCACTCTAAAAGATTGCATGAGCGGACGCATCAACATATCATGCGACAATGTTGTTCTATCGGGTATTTTGGACAATAAAGAGAAATTCATGAATGCCAGAAGGATTATTATTCTCGGTTGCGGCACATCGTGGCATGCCGGATTAATCGGGGAATATCTTTTTGAGGATATATGCCGCATACCGGTGGAAGTGGAATACTCATCGGAGTTCCGCTATCGTCATCCCGTGATTTATAAAGACGACATTGTCATTGCCATATCCCAGTCCGGAGAAACCGCCGACACTCTTGCTGCCATCGAATTGGCAAAAGAAGCCGGTGCATTCGTCTTCGGTATTTGCAACGTGGTGGGTTCATCCATTCCGCGCAACACTCATTCCGGTGCCTACACCCACGTAGGTCCCGAAATCGGCGTTGCGTCCACAAAAGCGTTCACCGCCCAAGTGATGGTGCTCAATATGATGGCACTCGCCATAGGACGTGCCAAAGGAAGCATCACCGAAGACCGGTTTCAACATCTGATTAAAGAACTCGGACGCATACCGGAGAAGGTGGAACATATTTTAAAAGACACTTCCAAGATTGAAAATCTGTCGAAGATTTTTACTTACGCACATAATTTCATTTATCTCGGAAGAGGCTACAATTGTCCGGTCGCAATGGAAGGCGCATTGAAGTTAAAAGAAATTTCCTACATACATGCCGAAGGTTATCCGGCTGCCGAAATGAAACACGGTCCTATAGCATTAATCGACAATGAAATGCCCGTTGTCGTTATCGCCACCCACAACAGTATGTATGAAAAAATCATCAGCAACATTCAGGAAATTAAGGCTCGCAACGGCAAGGTGATTGCAGTGGTAACGGAAAACGACTGCAAAATGTGTAACATTGCCGACCAAATAATCGAAGTACCCGCATCGGAAGAATGTCTGGAACCGCTGCTGACGATTATTCCTTTACAGTTGCTTTCCTACTACATTGCCGTCAACAAAGGTAGAGACGTGGATATGCCCCGCAACTTAGCCAAATCGGTAACGGTGGAATAATGGTTCGCCTGCTTCACACGCTTGCCTTGCTCGGCTGTCTCCTGTTCACCTGCTCGGCACAAACCGAATCGCCGGCAATCATAGTGGGAGCAGAACGCACGGAATTGTACTTACCTCTGCTTGCGGGTAAACGCATTGCCGTTGCGGCAAACCACACTTCCCTCGTCAAGGGCAAACATTTGGTGGATATGCTGCATGAAAGCGGTTTTAATGTCGCCCTTATCATTGCAGCCGAACACGGTTTCAGAGGCGATGCCGACGCAGGCGAAAAGGTCGGCAATTCTACCGATGCCAAAACCGGTATACCGATATTCTCTCTCTACAACGGCAAGACAACACGACCCGATAGGGCGACTGCCGACAAGTTTGATGTGCTGATTTTCGACATTCAAGACGTGGGCACGCGCTTTTATACCTACTATATAACCATGACACGGCTAATGGATGCCTGTGCCGAATACGGCAAAGAAATGATCGTTCTCGACCGTCCCAATCCCAACGGGCACTATGTAGACGGTCCTATTCTAAACATGAAATACAAATCGGGGGTCGGTTGGTTACCCATTCCCGTAGTTCACGGAATGACGCTTGGAGAATTGGCACAAATGATCAACGGCGAAAATTGGTTGCCCGAACATCGCAAATGCAAAATCACCGTTGTGCCCTGCCTCAACTATAATCATCACACTTTCTACCACCTTCCCGTGCCACCCTCGCCGAATTTGCCCGACATGCAAGCCGTTTATCTCTACTCTTCACTATGTTTTTTTGAGGGGACACCGGTCAGCATCGGCAGAGGTACCGACCTGCCATTTCAAGTGTACGGACATCCGAAGATGCACGGCTACGGCTACTCGTTCACACCCCGCAGCGTTGCCGGTGCAAAAAATCCGCCATGCCTCAACCAAAAGTGCTACGGCACGGATCTCTCGCAACTTCCGCAGGACAGTTTGCTCACGCAAGGCATTAACCTTTCCTATCTTATTGATGCCTACAACAATTTGCAAATGGGCGATGCGTTTTTCACGCCGTTTTTCGAGAAGCTGATCGGAGTGTCTTACGTGCGTGAGATGATACAATCCGGTGCATCCGCCCAAGAAATACACTCCCGCTGGCAACCCGACATCCGCCGCTTCCTCCACCAACGCCACCCCTATCTCCTCTATGCGGAGTAGGGGCGGGCTTGAAATCCGCCCCGATAATGTACGGGCGTATGCCATACGCCCGAAAACACTCTCTCGGCAAGGGATTTTGACAATGGGTTTAAACCCATTGTTATTTGCTACTATAATGGCATATATGGCTTCCGTAGGAAGCGCAGTTTAGTAACCAGCCGGCTTGTCGGCTGGCAAGGCTGGCGTATGCCCTACGGAACCCCCGCCCACAAAAAAAGCAGATGAACATTGTTCTTGCTTCATAAACCTCAAACACTTACTAAAAAAGTTTAATCCGCTCGGACAAAAGTCCATCTGCCTGTTGCTACCTCATCAGAGGCGTGATACCATACGCTCTCCGGCGTCTCCCTTAGGTCGCTGACCTAAGGTTATGAAAATCAGGCTCTGCGAGCCGACCCCGACATCATCGGGCGTATACCATACGCCCCTACATATTCGCCCGAAGGGCGACATCTTCATAACCGTAGTGTCAAGCGAAGCGCGACCTACGGCTCTCTTTCGCCTTTGGTGTTTTGCCAAGCGAGGGCAAAATAGACAACCTTCCCGCGCTGTTCTTCTTCAAAATCCAACGTTATAGGCGATTTTGTATCCAATAACGAATTTGTAAACACTTTTATACTTGTGGGTGGCGTGTCGCTCACTATCCACTTCACCACTGCTCCCTGAACTCCGGCGGGTTTTGCGCGGTGGTCGCTGCCCGAATCGCGGAAAGAAACGCTGATGCAGCGAACTGTGTTGCGGTCAATACCCGTTACGTCGGGAACTGTGTCGGGTACGGGTACAGGCGTGCGAGTTGACTTGTGCAACGGTAAGCCCATAGCTGCCTTATCTTCGTCGCTAACCTTAGGATTGTAGGTGATATAAGACTTTAGCAACAATCTGAGTTGCTTTTCATACGCTTTGCGGGCTGATTTCTTTGCCTGCACGGCTACGCTTGTCTTCGTTGCCGGGTTCTCAACTACAGAATATGCCGCTTCCCACTTAGCTCTAAGTGCTGCTATTTCAGCAACAACATCTGCGGGAATGACCCATAATTCTGCATTTTCTTCAACTGCGTTTACAACAACACTCTGGAAAGTGTTGAATTGGGCATCTGCGCCCGGGATAAAATCCGTTGTACTCATAATGCTAACTATTAGTTGTTTATATAAAATTCTGCCCACAATTCGGGCGAGTTTGAAATACTCTTTGGATGTTTCGCCGAACTTTGAATTGTACAATTGAGCCGGTGAATTGTGCAATTGAGTCAATGAATTGTACAATTGAGCCGGTGAATTGTACAATTGAGTCTTTGAATTGTACAAGCGAGTCAATGAATTGTACAATTGAGCTGCTCGCCGGCATAAATCTATAACTCAATGTTTCCATTATTGATCTAATTCATCAAACAACGGACGCGGAAGCCATACGACTTAGTGTAGTTGGTACGGTAGACCATAGTATCATCGTGGTGCAGATTCCGGAGCCACGCAGTGGAGGAACTATTCTCTGATGACGACCACCAGTGTCCGTTCGTGCCAACGTCGTAGAACGTACCACCGGAGTTACTCCGGTAGCCACCTGGGCGCCCGTCCCAACCCGAAGTGTTAGTGCCCGAAGTAGAAGCATTGACTGTCCACAAATTAGTACTCTTTAATTCGCGACCCTCATCTGTACCACGATAACCCGTAGTGTTTGCTTGTGCCTCTGTCATCCCAAGATACATTTCCAAAGTCTTAAACTCCGCATCGCTCGGAACATGCCAACCATCGGGACAAATGCCCTGTGTATGACCTGAACCATCTACAGCGTATTTCTTATTAAAGTCCGTTGCCGTATTGATTGCGCCCGAAGCTACATTTTCGCCGTTAACTGCCTCTGCCCAATTATAAAGTCCACCGTAAGTTGTGCAATTATTTTCATCATTACTATAACATATCTTTTGAATGCCGGCTCGTTGATGAGTAGAGTAATCCGTGTTGGCTACACGTTCACCTATATTCATATTCTTCGTCATCCAACACTGGGTGCCGATTTGAAGAATCGGATAAACCTTACTATCGCGACTATCTGTAAAACTCTTACCGTCTAAACTAAACCACGGCTTCATAGGACTTACCGCCAGTGTTAAATTAGCATTATTATTGCAACCGGCAACGTTTACTGTACATGTAACCACTTGATTTCCTTCAGTTGAGGTACTATTGGCAAAATCGCTGTAAGAAGGCGTATAGCTGGCTCCGGTTTTAGTTATAATCTCGTTTTCCCATGTGAACGTTGGAGTTGTTGCAGTATAAGGGACACTCGCTTTCACTGTCGTATGTACACAAGAATTAACTTTGCCGGTTACAGGACTAAACGAAATTGTAAGATTAGGTATGGTTGTTGTAACAATTACCGAAGCTTCGCCCAGAGCCGTGATAGCTTTGCGCTTAAACTTCAAAGCCAAACTCGCTCCGCTAAAACTTCCTTGAACGTAGGTTACCGACTCCGAAATTTCATTTGGTAGCAACTCCCAAACTGTTGAACTGCCCTTTTGAACATACCAAACATAACTCACTTTTGTATCCACCGCAGCACCATTCCACGTTGCGCTTCCCCTGACACTGTCGGAAACTATTATCTCTGCATCAAGACAGTTTATTGATGCAACTTTGATTATGCCCGGATTTACTACCACGCTACTACTGCCAAACGTGTGAACTGCACGAAAACCCATTGTATTGTCTATTGTGTCGGTAACGGTGGCTCTCGTCCTGTCCGAAATCTTTAACTCATCGGTATTTGTGCTCGAAAAACTTCCGCCCTTAGCGATAAAAGAAGCGGCTGTATTTGCCCAAATACTTGCGGCAATGTCGCTTGTTCCGTTTGCGTTTATTGCGCCGTTGCCGTGAGAAGCGTAAATATCGGAAGTGTTGAAATTGCTGCCGGCATCAACGGAATAACAAAGTTCAGCTACGTTTCCGCTCATCTCCATCAAACCCCAAAACGTTGCTCCTGCCTGAGCCTGAGTTGAACTCGCAGTGCCAAATGAGGCACTGCGAACAGGTCCCAAATCAGCGTTGTTATAATTGACGTTAGTTGCAGCTGAAGAAGGCTGCTCATTGACTCTGCCGGCGTTGAGCAAAGAACCCGCTCCACTCAAACCGTTAATGCCGCTTGCAGAGTTCCAAACAAACTCGCCCGAAAGAGACTGCTGAGGATAAGGTATACGACAAGCCTTTTCATATTCCAACTCGCTCATTGGGCGAAGGCAGGCGTAATCGCAATAAGCCAACACATCGGCAGAAGTCAAATAATTGCAAGCTATACATTTGCCATCATCCTCGCCGAAATAAGGCTCTGCGGGATTAAGATTGCAACCGAAAACTGCAGGCTTACCCGAAAGATTGGAAAGAACGCAAATGCCGTTGCGATAGCTTGGACGCGATTTATCGCCGAAAACGTACTCTCCTACCTTTAACTTATCAAGATCATTTCCTATGCGTGCTTTTTGCTGATCACGAGTAAGATTGTTGAGAAAACTTACATACTGTTCCTGACTAACTTCGTATTTCATGCAATAGAAACCCTTATACCCTTTGGGATACGTGGCAGGCAAACTTTTCGCTGCACCTTCACTTCCGCCTGTAATGGGATAAACATTCATAGCATCTTCGCTGTTCACGGCAATCATTCCGCCGTTGTTGCTGCCCAGACGGTTAGGCGTGGCACCGGATTTCCGATTATCTATCGCAAGATGGAGCAGAACGGCTCACCCACCCCGACGTTCGAGACCGATGACCGGCACACTCACTTCTTGGCGGTTTTGCCCGTGCACCCCGAGTTTCTAAAAGAGAATAACGAAGAGCCTCTCGTAATAGAGCCGTCGAAGTTAAAATCTCCGAAGGCTATGGAAATTTTGGAATTCTGCAAGGAGCCGAAAAGTCGTAAGGAGATTTTGGATATGTTAGAGGTATTTAATCACCCCAAAAACATCAAACCATATATTAAACCTCTTGTTGATTTAGGTTATCTTGCAGAAACAGATCCGGATAAACCTAATAGCTCGAAACAAAAGTATTACACAACATCCGAAGGGTTGAATTATCTGTCGATTGTGAATATCGAATAGAGTCAGGTGTAGGTATAAGTGTAGGTATAAGTGTAGGTATAAGTGTAGGTATAAGTGTAGGTATAAGTTGGAGACTAAGTTGTAGACTAAGT
The DNA here is from genome assembly GCA_031262745.1 of Culturomica sp. Taxonomy (GTDB): domain Bacteria; phylum Bacteroidota; class Bacteroidia; order Bacteroidales; family Marinifilaceae; genus JAISHE01. The sequence continues at coordinate 86,863 of JAISHE010000005.1, forward strand.
CTTAGACTAAGTGGAGTTAGATAATGAAACCAATGCCGACCTTCATATATGGCTCACATATAAGGTTATGAAAATCAGGCTCTGCGAGCCGAAAGACAACATAAATCCTTGCCTGAAAGGCAAAATTTTCATAACCGCAGGTCAAGCGAAGCGCGACCTGCGGTAGGACACGGGCGACCTACGGTAGTACCAGACATCATCATCGGGCGTATTCCATACGCCCGTACATTACAGGCGTTGCGGATATTATATTGTGTGGCGTGAAAATTTTTCTAACATTATTTTGTGATTATTAAAATTTATTACCTACATTTGCCTTGCAATGGTTTCTTTGTAAAAACCATGGTTAATTTCGCCTCTTTTTTTCCCTTTTTCGGTCTCTTCCGTTTTCATTTTTGACATGATGTAATTATTTAAAAATATTGCAGTTAGCCTCTTTTTGCAAACAACCCTATTTCATTGATTTTCATCGGTTTTTGACCCTCAATATACCATGGTATTTCAAAATTCTTGTTTTGTAGTTGTATTTCTTTAATTTACAATACTTTAAGGAGAAATTTTCGATTTGTTACGGAATTAAACTTAAAAAAATCCATTGTTTTTATAATAACCTCATTTTCATTGTCTTGCATTCATGTTTTAAGCGATGCTTTTAACGGGGCATCATTCACGTTTCCCATAAATCGTATGTATAAATCCCTGAAAGTCGACTGTCGGTGGGGAAATAATGTAGAAATAAAGTTTTGTCAATGACGTAACTTCTTTAATAATAATAAAATATGTGTAACTTTTAAAATTATAACAATGAGATCAAATTTAATTTTAACGATTGTAGCAAGCGTATGTATAATTAGTTTATCGGCTTGCGGAGGTAGTAAACGCTTTTCCGACAACTATTCCGGCAATATCAAAGGCAGTCCTTTCGGGGATGTTTATCAGTCTCCTTGCAGCGAATTGGATTCTGAAACCGACTTCACCGCCACCGGTATAGCCGTAGGTTCACGCTTGCGTATGGGCGAATTGCAGGGTATGGCTCTTGCCAATGCACAGGGTATAGCACGCCAAAAGATGCAGCATGCCTACAAGGGAGCTATCGATGACTACACCAACAGCGTTGGTACCAACACCGGAACGGACATTGAAACCAAGATTGAACGCGGCGGCACTCAAATCATCGACCGCATCATTAACGACACTCGCGCCGTTTGTGGTCCTAAGTTTTCTTCCGTTGATGATAAAGGTAACGTTACCTGCTACGTAGGTATCCGTATCAGCAAAAAGGAAATAGCCGCAAAAGTAGCCGAAGCTGTAGCTAATCAGGTTAGTGATGATGAGGAATTGAAAATCCGCTTTAAGGAACAGGAATTCCGCAAAAGGATGGAAGAAAGTTTCAGCAATTTTAAAGAAGATTCCAAATGATGATTCCCTTTATGTATAGAATATGTTTAATTAGTTTATGCCTGTTTATGATGACAGGCATAAACTTGGTTCATGCTCAAAACGGTAAACGTCCGGATTGGACTTACGGTATGTTTAAGGATCTTACAAATTCTTATATAGAAGAATCTCATGCCACGGGACCGGATGAAAGTGAAGCTCGCGATAAGGTAGCCACAGAGATTATCAAACGCCGCATAGCGGGCACGGGCTTGCGCACTCAAGTTCAGGTGGAAGGTAGTCGCATTTATGTTACGGGCGGCGATGCGGGTACCACCGTTAAATCCCGCGTACTCGACACCTACACCGAAAGGCTGGGAGCAGGAGAGTATCGTGTGTATCTATTGGTTCAAACGGCAAAAAATCCGTCGTTGGAGTTTGAAGATGTGGAAGTAACCAATCATTACAAATTTTCGCCTGCGGCTTTTGTTCCGGGTTTGTCGCAGTTTAAAAAAGGTAGCACAGCTAAGGGCTTGTTTATTATCGGTGGAGAAGTTGCCTTTATAGGAGGCATAATCTGGGCAGAAAATCAGCGTGCCACTTACAATTCCAAGATCAACACAACCCACAATACTGCCGCACGCAATGATTATATAGACAAGGCAAATAATTATGAAACCATGCGCAACGTTATGATAGGCGGAGCCGTTGCCGTTTACCTTTATAATATTATAGATGCGGTTGCCTCAAAAGGAAAGAAACATATTGTTGTTTTGGGCGATGCACATCTTGACGTGAATCCTTTTGCTTCGCCTATGATGAACGGCAGCATGACAAGCGGAGTGTCTTTAACTTTTACATTTTAAATAGGAGAAAAGATGAAAAAATTAATTACGGTCTTGGGAATATTGCTTTTGTGCGCAGTATTTACCTTTTGCAGCAAGACAGAGCATGAGCAATTTTCTACAATTTACGGAGTGGTTACCGATTATGACACAAGCGAACCTATATCGGGAGCAACGGTAGTTTTGTCTCCCGGCGGTAAAACGCAAACCACCGGCTTGGACGGCAGTTTTGAGTTTGTGAATTTGGATCCTAAGCAATACACGCTTACCGTTCAGAAATCGGGTTATCAAACGAATAATAAATCAGTCAAGGCAGTGGTTGATGAACTAAGGACTGAGGCAAATATTACTTTGAAAAAAACAGATTAATATACAAGAGTTAGCTGATTATAATAGAGTGGTTGATGAGTTGAGGATGGAATCGATGTTACTTTGAAGAAACAGAATGATATGAGAAAAAGTATTTTAAATTACATTACGATTATTGTTGCACTTATACTTTTGGCAGATTGCTCGTCTAAGGATACGGAAATAGCGGAGCCGAGCAGCATCTACGGCGTAGTTAGTGATAAAGCAACGGGAGAGCCTGTAAGTTCGGCAGGAGTTTCTTTAAGTCCCACAGGAGCAAAGACCGTAACAGGGAGCGAGGGGCAGTATGAGTTTGCCGAATTGGAAGCGGGTGCTTATAAAATCAATGTAACCAAAGCGGGTTATAAAGACCTGATTAATTGGGCTATCAATGTTAGGGAAGGCAAAACCCATAAGGGTGATGTGCAGATAGAGAGAATACCTGCTGTGTTGCGAGTTGCTAACAGTAACGGTGTTGATATTGACACGCTTGATCTTGGTAGCAGTGCAGGCGTTACCACTGCCAACTTCAATATCTTTAACGACGGTGTGGTTGTTTTGGAGTGGAGCATAGTGGAAAACAGTGATTGGATCACTGATGTGAGCGCAACGGAAGGCACCCTTGAATCAGGCAAAACGCAGGGAATAATCATCACCATAGACCGCAGCAAGCTTCTGTCAGGAGTCAACGTTACCAAACTCAATATTAATTCTAACGCCGGCAGTAAGGAAATAACCGTTAGGGTAATGGATACACGTCCTTTGGTGAGCGTGGAGAATGCGACAAATATATCTACCACAACGGCAACATTGAACGGAACGATCTTGTTCGCAGGTACACCTATGTATACCGAAAGGGGTTTTGTGTATGATACATTGCCTGAGCCTACTTTGGCAACTACCCAAAAGAAGGTTTCACTCACATCTACCGCAGGCGACAGCTATTCCGCCGGTATAACAGATCTACATCAGGGCACCAAATACTATGTGCGGGCTTATGCCGTTAACGTATCCGGCACGTCATACAGCACGAATGAAGTGGATTTCACCACGCAAGTGTTGCTGCCTACTTTGACAACCCAAGCTGCAACCGACAAAAACGTAGCCGCCGGCACTGCCACTTTTAACGGTACAATCCTGACCGTAGGAGATCCTGCTTACACGGAGCGCGGTTTTGTGTATGGGCTTAATTTAAATCCCACCACTAACAATACGAAAAAGACAGTAGCCGGCACAGGTGTCGGCACTTTCAATGCAGGTATTGACTCACTCACCGAAGGCAATGTTTATCATATTCGTTCCTACGCTATAAATATGGCAGGCACTGCTTACGGCAACGACACCACTTTAAATTTTGTTATTACAATGCCCACCGTTAGCACACAGAATATAACCAACCAAAGTATAGCCACCGGCACTGCCACATTCAACGGTACACTTGTCTCCGTCGGTGACTTGCCTATAACCGAGCGTGGTTTTGTATATGCTACAACAGCAAATCCTACACTTGACAATAGCAAGGTTATAGCTACCGGCACGGGTACGGGAGCTTTCAATGCAAACGTAACAGGTCTAACGGAAGGCAGCACTTATCACGTTAGAGCTTATGCCACCAACAGCAAGGGCACTGTGTACGGAGAGGGAATCTCATTTGCTTTTATAGCCACACTACCTAAGGTTAGCACTCAGGCAGTAACCAACAGAGACATTGTTGCCGGCACCGCTACATTCAACGGTACGCTTATAACCGTCGGCGACCCTGCCTGCACGGAGCGCGGTTTTGTTTATTCCACCACAGCAAATCCTACTCTTGACGATAGCAAGGTTATAGCCACCGGCACAGGTACGGGAGCGTTCAATGCAAACGTAACAGGTCTAACGGAGGGCAGCACTTATCACGTTAGAGCTTATGCCACCAACAGTAACAGCACTGTGTATGGCGAAGAAGTAAGCGTGGATTTCAATGCCGTCATGCCTACAGTGAGCACTCAGGCGGTAACAAACAAAGATATTGTTGCCGGTACTGCCACTTTCAACGGCACCATTCTAACCGCAGGTAACCTTGAAATTACGGAGCGCGGCTTTG
>JAISHE010000031.1 GCA_031262745.1 Culturomica sp.
GTTTTTTTAAGCGGCGACACTGTAATGATTTCATTCTCATTGTCTTGGGATAATTCGTGGCGAGATGACTTTAATTGGGATGCGGTGTGGATTTTCGGAAAGTATAGTAGAGGACTTGCGGACACTTGGCACCATTTAAAACTTTTGCCGTCGGGACATTCCACTCCTTCTGGCTTCACTTATGATGTCGGAAGCATTGATGCCTCAAATGCAGGCGGTTTGTTTGTTATGCGTTCCGAAGCGAGTGGCGGAAAAGTTAACAATCAGACTTTTACGATAAAAACTTTACGCAGTAATTTGAATAACATACCGGCATCCGATATTATGGAGGGTGAGGTTTTTATAAGTCTTTCCGCCATTGAAATGGTTTACATTCCTTACGGGGGCTACTATTTGGGCGACGGGGCAACGCCTAATCGTCTCGGCAGCAGCGACGGTGGTTCAATGGTTGTCAACAGCGAAGATGCGTTGAGTGTTTACCCCGTTACGGCAGGCACTGTCGGTGCTGTGAAAAATTTGCCTGCGGGTTTTCCGAAAGGTTACAGAGGTTTCTACTGTATGAAATATGAAGTTAGTCAAGAGCAGTATGTAGGTTTTCTTAACAACCTTACTCGTGATCAACAAAAAGCACGCATAGGCAACAATCTTGACGAACTGAAAGTGGGAGAGTACGTATTCGGCGACAAATCGCAGCCGAGTTATAGAAACGGAATTTGTGTGCTTTCCAATCCTTCTGGTCAGCCTGCGATTTTCGGTTGCAACCTTAATCCCGCAGAGCCTTACTTCGGTGCGGATGACGGTCAATGTATAGCTTGCAATTATCTCACACCTATTGATATGTTGGTTTATTGCGACTGGGCTTGTCTCCGTCCGATGAGTGAGTTGGAATATGAAAAGGCTTGCAGAAAGCCTTATCCTCAGGAAGCTATTGCGGGCGAGTATGTCTGGAATTCGGCAAGCGGAGTGAACACTTTAAACGGAGCGAGCAGTTTGGTTAACATCGGCAAGATAAGTGAGCAACCGATGTTGATTGCTACAAATGTGAATTACGACAATCCGAGTTTCGGACCTGTTCGCACTGCTTCTTTCGGTACTTCGAGCTCCACACAGGCGCAGGCGGGAGCAACGTTTTGGGGCTTGATGGAAATGAGCGGCAACGTTGCGGAGATGTGTTATTCCGTTTCGGGCAGTGCTTTCAATGTTTCCAATGTTTATGATTCTCACGGCAACGGTGAACTCACAGCTGTCGTAACTTCCGATATTTCCACGAGCGTTTGGCCCAATACGGCGTCTTCATTTATAGCTAAGAGTGGCAGTTTTGCAAGTGCAAATACGGTTGAGTTGAGAATTTCGGATAGGACGAGAGCCAGCATTACAGATAAAAGAGACAGCACCGTCGGTTTTCGTGCCGTTCACACGTTTGGGGGTAGCGTAACGGTTAATGCCGGAGAAGTTAAGATGCCTTCGATAAGTTGCGAGGAAGGGATAACAGTTTCAGACAGCGTTGCTGCAAGCGTGCTTTGGAACGGAGTGGCTTCGGATGTACCCATAAGTTATGCTTGGTATGTGAAGGAAGGTAGTGCAACGAATTGGACTTTTATACCGAATAAAACGGGAGCGGATTTGCATGATTATAAGATTTCCACACCTTTAAGCGGCTCAAGCCTTAGTGTCAAGTTTAAACGCAAGATTGTTTCGGCTTTGGGCGAAGCGGAAACGGCTGAGATTTCTACAAAAGTGCCTAATTTGACTATTTCATTCGATAAGGCGACTAATATTCTGAATGCTTGTGGCGGCAAACCGGTTACTGTAAGTGTACTTTACAATGAAATTACACCTGTTTTCACTTGGACAACGGATATGGGCACTAAAACCGGAGCAAGTTATACGCCGGCTTACACTGATTTTGTGGACGGCACAGCAACAGACGGTGATAAAACGGTGGAATGTAGGGTTAATGTTCCGGGTTGCATAAATACAGCAGATATAACAGTTTCCGTAACTTCAATTAAAGCAAGAATTTCTTTCACTTGCGGGAATATGTTCACCGACACTCGCGATAATCAGATTTATCCGACAGTAAGAATCGGCACCCAGTGTTGGATGACAAAAAACATGAATGTCGGCGATAGTGTACCCGGCACAGATTACGACACTCATCAGACTGCGGGTATTCAAAAGATATGTTACCTTGATAATGAAAGTAATTGTGATACTTACGGCGGTATGTACAATTGGGCAGAGGCAGTAAATGGAGAAAATACAGGTACCGGTGAAGCAACTGACGCTACAGCTTATAATAAAAAATGCGCTGTAGACAGCAGCGGACATACACAGGGTATTTGTCCTGACGGTTGGCATGTTCCGAGCGATGCGGAGTTTAAGACTTTGGAGATGTCCCTTAATCCTCCAATGACACAAGTTCAGGCAAACGCAGATGGTTGGCGTGGCACGGATCAGGGTCGTCAATTAAAAAGTACTGATTTGTGGACATCCAGTGCTTCTACTTCGGGCACTAACAGTAGTGGTTGGAGAGCTCTTCCGGGTGGCTATCGGGTTAGCTCCGGTGGTACGTTCGGCAACCTTGGTACGAGCGGACACTGGTGGTCGTCATCAGAGAGTAGTTCTTCCAATGCGTGGGACAGAAATATGAATTATAGCGTCGCTGGAGTCTACCGTCCCAACGACACTAAGTCGTTCGGTTGGTCAGTCCGTTGTCTGCTGAATTAAATTCAATCAATTACGAGTAGCAGATGGACTTTTGTCCGAGTGGATTAAACTTTTTATTAAGCGTTTGAGGTTTATGAAGCAAGAGCAATGTTCATCTGCTTTTTTGTGGGTGGTAATCCCGTAGGGGCGTTGCATGTTCGTAGGAACTGCCGTAGGTCGCGCTTCGCTTGACACTACGGTTATGCAAATGTCGCCTTTCAGGCGAAGAAGATAATCGGGCTGCCGGAGGCAGCATAGTTTGATAACCAGCCGGCTTGTAGGCTGGCAGGTAGCAGAGCTACCGAGAGCTGCTTCCGTAGGAATCAAACGCAAAACTACAGCCAATCAAACAAATATCGCTCATCGTGATCTACTTCGGCTTTTTGCAAAATATTCAGGTACTCATCTTTAAACGAAACTTGTTCGTGGTGTTTCTTTTGGTTTCTAAGCGGGAGCTACGCTCCTCGCCAGCCGACAAGCCGGCTGGTTACTAAACTGCGCTTCCTACGGAAGCTATACATGCGGAGAAAAATCATCTTATTTTACGCATTTTTTTTGCATAAAAATATTGTTTTTCTTTGCTTCTACTTAAAAATTGTATCTTTGTATTTCAGATAGTAATTTAACAAAAGAATAAAACAATGAATGTAAGAAGATTTCTTTTAATTATATTGACAAGCATCGTGTTATTTGGTTGTAAGCCGAAAATAACAATCGGGAACAATGAGTTACAAGCCGATACTTTGCCTCTTGTCGAAAAACAAGAAATAAATAATCCGGCTTTTTTTGACGAAAGCATATCAAGTTTTCAAATTCTTTCGGAAAAAGAAAAAAGATGGTATGACTATCAAACAGTAGAAGTGAATTATGATGTGGTTTCTATTTGGCTCAGTGAGTTTAAAGAGTTAAAAAAATATATTGCCAAATATATAACAACGACAAAAGTTCGTGCAGGTTACGAAGGAGCTGAACGAAATATTAAAGTTGAAATATATTCATTTGAAGACAATACGAAACCTTTAATGGAAATTGATAAGAATTGCGATAAGGTAGAAATTTTTGTTCATACCTACAAAACTACAATTTACGGCTGTTGTGGTGCGGAGGAGAGTTATGAACTTTTTGATTTTAAACACAAATCTATAATTCAAGCCGACAATCAAATCATATTGGGAAGAATACCTACTCCAAGAATTAAGTTTTACATTGGTTTTCAGAAAGATGTTCCGGATACACTAAGTTTAGGCGTACTGACCTTTTCGTATAATAGTGATGAAAAATTTTCAGTAAAAATACTAACAAGAAAAAAAATAGAGAACGAATTTTTGCCATTTTCACCGGATATTGAAATTTTAAGCGAAGATGAAAAAGATAAATTTTCAAAATCAGATAGTGAATACACATTTTGGTCTTTGGATAAGATTAGCTACAAAGCCTCTATAAATAATCTTGTTATTAAATTAACCTTTCCGGTCGACAAGCTAAATGTTAACGACGTGATAAACATTCCAATAATTAACGGAAAACCATTCGGAAAAGATGAACAGACACAAGAGGTATTTATTGAAGAATAATATGTTGCTAATGCACCGCTTGGAGAATTTGTTGATGAGATGAGATAAAGAGTAGCAGATCTCGCCCAAGCAAAAAAATGAGTTGTAGATTTGGTTTTTTACGGAACATTCTATAATTTAGCCGATTATTTTAAATCATCAAAATTATCGCTTATGAAAAGAATCGTTTTATCTGTTTTATTTGGATTGTTATTAGGAAATCTTTCTGCACAGGAACCGGATGCAGCTGCAAAAAATGCAGGTAATGCCGCATGGAAAGCTAAAAATTATCAAGAAGCTTTTGTTAATTTTGAGAAATATCTCGAATCGGTTAAGTTTTCCGACAATGCATACGTTTATAATGCAGCCGTTGCTGCTTCAAAAATTGACAATTTTTCTAAGGCAGAAAAATATTTCGATATGTCTATCAAAAACAATTACAAATTGCCGAGTGCATATCTTGGAAAAGCGAATGCACAAGAAGATTTGAAAAAACCGGACATGATGTTGCAAACTTTGGAAACCGGTTTGAAAGCACTTCCCGGCAATTCAAAATTAGAAAATAAATACAGCACCTACTATTTGAAAGCCGGTGTGGAAGCTCAAAAGAAGAATAATCTTACGAAGGCTATAGAATCTTATAATAAGGTAGTGGGTTTGCAGAGTAAGGAAGCAAAATTGAAAGCTTATACGGCTTTGGCTTCTTTGTATTTCAACAACGGAGCATCAATTTTACAGAAAGCAACTCCCAAAGCAAATACCGATAAGGAATTTTATGAAGCCGAAAAGACAAAAGCACAAGCTGAATTTAAGAAAGCTTTGGAAAATGTTAATCAGGCTTCAGTCATAGATCCCGCTAACGGGGACGTGAAAACTTTAACTGCCGATATTCAAAAGGCAATGAAATAGTTTTAAATCTACATTACTCATATTTGACAAGAACCGCCGGTAATTGATTTTTCCGACGGTTCTTCATTTTTTATGTTTATCAAACTCAATGTGCCCACTCGGCAAAGAAGTCGTTGCCTTTGTCGTCAACTATAATGAAAGCAGGGAAGTTCTCAACACGTATTTTACGGATTGCTTCCATTCCGAGTTCTTCAAAATCAATAACTTCCACTGATTTAATACTATCCTGTGCAAGAATTGCAGCCGGTCCGCCGATAGAGCCGAGATAGAAGCCGCCGTGTTTACGGCAAGCATCGGTAACAGCCTGAGAACGATTTCCTTTAGCCACCATAATCAAGGATGCTCCGTGATCTTGAAACAGATCTACATAGGGATCCATGCGACCGGCGGTTGTGGGACCGAAACTGCCTGAAGGCATGCCGTTAGGCGTTTTAGCCGGTCCTGCGTAGTAAATAGGATGCTTCTTAAAGTATTCCGGCATAGGTTTGCCTTCGTCGAGCATTTGTTTGATGCGGGCGTGGGCAATGTCTCTTGCCACAATCAAAGTTCCGGAAAGATTTAGGCGAGTTTTCACCGGATATTTGCTCAACTCTTTCAAAACATTTTCCATAGGTTGGTCGAGGTCAATGTTTACCGCCGGTTTCAATTGCGGCATCACGTCCGGTAAGAAACGAGCAGGATTTTTTTCCAATTCTTCAAGGAAAATGCCGTCTTCCGTTATTTTAGCCTTAATATTACGGTCGGCACTGCAACTGACTCCTATGCCTACGGGGCATGAAGCCGCATGTCGCGACAAACGTATAACCTTCACATCGTGAACGAGATATTTGCCACCGAATTGTGCACCTATACCTTTTTTCCAACAGATTTGTTTGATCTTTTCTTCCCATTCGAGATCGCGGAAAGCACGACCGCCTTCATTGCCGGAAGTGGGCAAGTGGTCATAATATCCGGCGGATGCTTTTTTCACCGTCGTTAAGCATGCCTCTGCCGATGTACCGCCTATGACAATTGCCAAATGATAGGGCGGACAAGCGGATGTGCCGAGATCTAAAATTTTTTCCTGAATGAATTTTGTCAAAGAACTTTCATTAAGCAGAGCTTTGGTTTGTTGGTACAGAAAAGTTTTATTTGCCGAACCGCCGCCTTTCGTTACAAAAAGAAATTCGTATTTATTGCCTTGCGTGGCATATATGTCAATTTGTGCGGGCAGATTGGTGCCGCTGTTTTGTTCTTGAGTCATAGTGAAAGGCACCACCTGTGAATAGCGCAAATTGTAGTTTTTATAGGTGTCGTATACACCTCTACTAATAGCTTCCGCATCGTTTATACCCGTCCACACGTTTTCACCTTTCTTGCCGATACAAATAGCTGTACCTGTGTCTTGACAGGTCGGCAATTCCTCTTTGGCAGCCACCACCTGATTAACGAGCATAGTGTATGCAACAAATTTGTCATTGTCGCTTGCTTCCGGATCCTTTAAAATGTCGGCTAATTGCTGTAAATGGTTTGCACGCAAGTAGAAAGATACATCTTTATAAGCCTCACGAGAGAGCATTTCCAATCCTTCTCTTTCCACTTTTAGAATTTTCCTTCCGTCACATTCCACAACTTTCACGTAATCTTTGGTAAGAAGACGATAATTGGTTGTGTCTTTTTCAATCGGGAAAGGTTCTTGATACTTAAATGTAGTCATTATTGATATGTTTTTAATGAAATAAAATTTGAGCCAATGAAAAATGCGGTTCTTTAGAAACCGCATCTCCATTAACGATTACTGCAATCAATATCTTTTTTCTGAGTTATATCTATTGCGGTTGTTGTTAAATCTCGGTTTGTCTTCACGAGGTTTAGCAACGTTAACATTGATGGTTTTACCTTCATACTGAGCTTGGTTCAACTCATCAATTGCTTTTTGACCTTCAGCCTCGTTAGGCATTTCAACAAATCCGAATCCTCTGGAACGGTTTGTTTCTCTGTCTTTAATTACTTTAGCCGAAGTTACTTCACCGTATTCGGCGAAAAGTTCCTTTAAATCAGCATCTTGGATGCTGTAGTTTAAATTTGAAATGTAGATGTTCATTAAAAAAATTTTAAATAAATAACTCAATGAGACGAATAAAGAATTCAAATCTCAAATCAACGTCAAAGTTATTATAATAACTTGAATATGCAAGCTAAAAAAAGAAAAATTATTTAAAATAAATTTTTGCTTCCGTTTCACCTCGTAAAATTCGCAATCCGTTTTGAGCCAACGCACGCATTTCATCTTCTCCCGCATATAGTTTGACGGGAGCTATAAAGGAAACTTTCTGAATGATATAGTCATTCACGGGCGAATTCCACACTATACCTCCGGTGAGAATTATTGCATCAACTTCACCGTTGAGTACGGTAGACATTGCACCGATTTCTTTTGCAATCTGATAACTCATGGCATCAACCACTATTTTATATTCGGGATGCTCAGGTATCAGTTTTTCGGTTATTTCCTGCACATTGTTAGAATTAAGGTATGCAACCAAACCGCCGGAACCGCAAATCATACGATTAATTTCAGCCTGTGTTTTACCGCTGTTGAAACAGATGTCAACGAGAGCAGAAGCGGGGAGACCTCCGGTGCGTTCTGGTGAGAACGCACCATCGCCGTTGAGTGCATTGTTGGTATCAATCACACGCCCTTTGCGGTGGGCACTAACGGAAATACCACCACCCAAATGAGCTACAATCAAATTAAGTTCCTCATATTTTTTGCCGACTTCGGCGGCATAAGTTCTTGCTATTGCTTTTTGGTTTAGTGCATGAAAGATAGAAATTCTTTTGATTGCCGGATGCCCGCTAAAACGAGCAACGTCTTCCATTTCGTCAACCACCACCGGATCTGCAATATATGCTCTTGCTCCTTTTTTGGCTACTTCGGCAATAGAACGAGCGATAAGTCCGCCCAAGTTAGAGGCATGTTCACCTGCTTGCGGATGTTCAAGGTCGTAGATCATATCTTCGTTCACTTCGTAAATACCGGATTCAATAGGGTGTAATAGTCCTCCGCGTCCAACGACAATATCAACCGTTGCCACATCATATCCGGCTTCACTTATAGCCTTTAAAATAAGTTCTTTTCTAAAAGAGAACTGTGAGGCAACCGACGGATATGCGGCAATTTCATCGGATGAGTGCCGGAGAGTTTGAATAAAAATTTGTTTTTCATCTTCAAAAAGGGCAAACTTTGTGGAAGTTGAACCCGGATTAATAGTAAGAATTCTAAATGGCATAATGTATGTTTATTTTTGAGTTTTTAGCATGCCGTATCTTGTAAGAGCTTGCGAGATGTTACGGTCAATGTATTTCGGAAATTTGGAACCTTTCCATGCGCTTGTGTTGGTTATGAAAATCCACGAGTAACCGTTTGACAATCGTTTCATCACTCCGCTGGTACCTGAAAGAGTGCCTGTTCGCACCCAATTATATTTGTTGGCATACATCCAGCCGATGGGCAATGTTCTACCTTTATTATCGGAAGTCATTATTTTTATTGTTTCCGGTTTTAGAATATCCGGCACGGTATTTTCTCCGTCAATTACCGCAAGAAAATGTAGCATCTCAATAGGCGAAGCCACCCAACCTCCCGCACCGGAAAGTCCTTCGATATTGTTGCCGCCATAACATTTGGGAACCATTTTGCCGCTACCATCGCAACACAATTGTTCTTCTTCACCCTCAGCACCGTAATAGCGAACTTCGTTTTTATACCTGTTTTTATAGAAATTGCGACCTATATGTATATTGTAACAACCGGCAGGTCGCAAAATCTTTTTAATAATATATTCTTCGTAATCCGTATCGCTGACTTTTTCAATCACTTTTGAAAGAATACCGTAGCCGATATTTGAATAAACTGTGGAATGTCCGGGAGTGTAACCCAATCGGCGCGATAGAACAAAACGTATCATCGTTTTCAAATCGGCAGGAGCGGGTGCATCCATTTTTCGAGCAATGTCAAGCGGATAAAACATGGGATCTCCATGCACAAGACTAAAACCGGCTTGATGACGCAGCAGATGATCGATAGTTATGCGTTCAAATCTTTTATCCTTGTAATCACGGTATTCGGAATCATTTAGAATGCCGTTTTCACCGAAAACACGACTATCCAAAGAAAGTTTACCTTCTTCTACAAGTTTCATTATTCCGGTGGCAGTGATAAGTTTAGAGATTGATGCTATGCGAAAGATATGTTTTATTTCGGTGTGTATATTTTTCTCAACATCAGCATAGCCATAGCCTTTGGCATATACGAGTTTACCGTTTTTAGTGAGTGCAAACGAAGCACCTTTTAGATTCCATTTTTTTATAAATCGCTCAACACTTCTATCAAACTGCTGATGAACACTACCTTCAGGATAAGCAGACAGTTCATTTGAATTTTCGCTCTCATCATCTTCTATTGCTTCATATTCGGCTTCTGTGTAGATTTCATCGGATAAATTACTTTCGGAGTCGGAAAAACCTATACTCCAAAACGTAATTACAAGCACTAAAACGGTTATAATAAAAAGTTTATACATCCTTTGAAATTGCCTTATTCCCTGTCTTACTTTCTTGCAATATTAAGAAACTTATTGCAAAAAAGAAAGCCTATAGGAGAGAAAAATACTTGTCCATTATTTCCCTCAATAGTGTATTATTTACATTAAACTCCATGTTATCAACATAATGAACAGGTAACACCAAAGGCGATGTACCGCTTATAAAAACGGCATCGAAATCACGTAAGTTTTTGTATGCAACGGCTTGTTCGATTAGTTGTATACCTTCGTTTATACAAATGTCAATAACTCTTTTGCGACTCGTACCGCTAAGTACCATATCGGAAGGAGCGGTGAATAAAGTATTACCTTTTATAAAAAAGATATTTGAACGTGAACCCTCCGTGATGATACCTTTCTTGTTCACCAAAATCACTTCATACAAATGTCTTGCATGTATGATTTCATTTGTAAGTTCTCTTAATCTGGGATCAAGATACTTAACCTGTGGTGTTTCACGTTCTGCTTCAAGTGTTGCAACCTCTACGCCTTCTCTATAATCCTTTTCCGAAGGATAAGAACTTGCTATTTCATAAACATATTCATTAACTACGCCCTCACTTAAATAAAGGATATACTTGATATTTCCTAACTTCATGTTAGATAATGAAATATATTTCTCTATGTATTCTGTGAAATGAACTTTTGATACGTCGATGAGAGTATTTGAATTCTTAATGGAGTTAAGCAATCTTAAATTGTTATCATTCAGGAATAAAGGTTTGTTTTTAAAAACTCTCACCACCTCATATATGCTGTAACCGTTTCTAAAAATATCTTCCGTGAAGTTATTGTCGTCTGCAATACTACCGTTTATAAGCAACATCATCTTTTTTATGACAAAAATATAAAATCGTAATCAGTAATGGGGGCAATTTTCAATTATTTGATATAATTTTGGCTTAAATTTATGGAAAATCATCAGAAGGTTGAAATTTGCCTGAATTATCTCAGCAATTTAAAAGAAGAATTGCAGCGGTTGGAGCGGGCTGAAACGGAATACATACAATTTGTTGTGTTGGTACAGACGATTGAAGTGCTCGGTGCATTTCTTGATGCAAAACCTATGAAAGCAAGAGAACAGTCGGCAAAACGTTTTGGTGCTGCTGTTAAATACCTGCTGGGCGGTCGTTACCGCTTGTTGAATGAGAAAAACATGTTATATGACAAATTGCGTAATCAGCTGGTGCACACTTTTATACCGGGTAGAGACCTTTTGTTGTTGAGAAATATAACAAAAGGTAAAGAGCATCTGCAATATTCGGACGGTAAGTTAGTTTTAATTAATCAGGACTTTTTTCGAGATATATATGCTGCAATTGAGCGATTAAGTGAATTATTGACAACAGGTAAATTGAAGCCTAAAACTATTGCTTTAATAAATGAAAACTAAGAAAATAGTGATGATAGGAGCCGGTAATGTGGCTCATCATTTGGCTCCGGCTTTATTGAAAGCCGGCTTTGGTTTGTGTCAGATCTACAGTCGCACTCCCGAATCAGCCCGTGAATTGGGAATGAAAACAGGTATCTCGTTTACACATGAATTGTTTGCCGTTTATCCGGATTGCGATATTTATATCTTTACTGTAAAGGATGATGCTTTATCCTCACTATTAAAGGCGATTAGAGTTAATGCAAATGCCATTATGTTGCACACATCCGGTAGCGTTCCGATGAATATATTTTCCGGTGTGAGTAAACAATACGGAGTTATCTATCCGTTTCAAACCTTTTCAAAAAAGCGAGAACTTGTTTTTAAAGAAATACCGCTTTTTGTGGAAGCTTCGGATAAAGTTGCGAGGAAAACAATTATGCTAATGGCTTCGGAACTTTCGGATAATGTACAGGAAATGAGTTCGGAAGTGAGAATGCGCATGCACTTGGCAGGTATATTTGCGAATAATTTCACAAATCATTTATATAGAATATCGGAAAACCTTGTGAGGGAGCATGGACTGGATTTCAATGTGTTGCGTCCGTTAATTTATGAAACGGCGCATAAGGTGATGTCGCTTTTGCCCGTAGAGGCACAAACGGGACCGGCTGTGAGAAATGACGAAACTATAATCAATAAACATAAGCAACTTTTGAAAGACAATAAAACGCTTTTGAGTTTGTACAATCTTTTGAGCAATTCTATAAGGAGTAGTGTTTCTAAGGAAGATTCGTTTGTAGAAATAGATGATAATCAGTTGTCTTTATGGTAATTAAACTA
The DNA here is from genome assembly GCA_031262745.1 of Culturomica sp. GTDB lineage: Bacteria > Bacteroidota > Bacteroidia > Bacteroidales > Marinifilaceae > JAISHE01. The sequence continues at coordinate 11,973 of JAISHE010000031.1, forward strand.
AAATATTATGGCATTTTTTAAAGAAGAATTAAAATCGGTTAAAGCTTTTATTTTTGATGTGGACGGAGTTATCGCAACTCAGGAGATGTCTTTGAGTCCGGAAGGTGAATTGGTGAGAACATCATGTGCTAAGGATGGTTATGCGATAATGTATGCAATTAAAAAGAATTACATTGTGGCAATAATTTCCGGCGGAGGCACACCCTCTATACGCGAAAGATTGATGAAGTTGGGAATAAAAGAAATTCATTTGAAAGTGGAAAATAAGGTGGAAGCGTTTAACGAAATTGTGGCTAAATACAACCTTAAACCGGAGGAAATTCTTTACATGGGAGATGATATTCCGGACTATAATGTGATGAGAATGGTGGGAGTGCCGGTTTGCCCGTCAGACGCATGCGAAGAGATAAAAGAGATTTCCAAATACGTGTCCGACGTAAGAGGCGGACACGGTTGTGTAAGAGATGTTATGTCTCAAGTCATGCGTGCACGCGGCGACTGGATGGACACCAAATGTTACGTTAAAAGTATGTAGTTTAATCATGTCAAAAGTCTTTGATTTAATCCGCTGGCGATCGGTTTTGTTCGTAGTTTTTGCTATGTACATGACCCGTTATTTCATCATGCAACCGATTTTAGAAGTGAATAATTTCAGTTTGCAAATGAGCGGTATGGATTTTAGTATGCTTGTTTGGGCTATATGCTGCATGATCGCATCTAAAAACACAACATTGCATTGTGTCTTAAATGCGGTGGCTTTGGGAATATTGTTTTGGCTTTCATATTCGGTGGGATTGTGGCGAATAGGTCTGCTTTTCTTTATGGCTTCCGGTATGCTTTGGTTTTATATATCGAGTTACAGACGAATGTTTGTGGTAGGCAATATTATAATTGCTTTACTTGCAGCTTTGGTGTTGTTTTGTCCGGTAATTTTCGAGATACCTCTTTTAAATAAGAAATATTATGATATATTGTCGTTTACATCAACTAATTTCATTTACATCTTGAAGTGGATTGCAGTTTTTGCAGGTTTCGTTTTTTTGCCGGTTTGGATGTATGAAATAAATAGAGATTTATACACAATTGATGAAGACAGGGATAATTATGTGGAAAGTATGCCGATTGTGCTCGGAGAACGGAAAGCAAAGTATTTTATTTCTCTTCTGGTCGTGATTGTTATTGCGGGTTTCGCTGTGGTCTACAAGGAATTTTTTGCCGGCTATGGTAAAGCTCTTTACTACATGATTTTTGCGTTGCTATTGCCTTACATCGTCTACATATACGTTATTTTCAAAAAAAATAGCCGCAAATTGCAATTGTTTTTAATTCAAGCGATGATAGTGTTGACAATTTCATTTTCTTTCTTGCTTGGAGATTTTTTCAGTAAGATTTTTGAGATATGAACTACAAATTGATATTGGCGTCGGCTTCTCCGCGTCGCAAACAGCTTTTGAGAGATGCAGGCTTTGAGTTTGAATTGAGACTTAAAGAGGTGGTTGAAACCTATCCCGAAGATATGGTTTGTGAGGAAGTGCCTAAGTATTTGTCGTGTTTGAAGGCAGCAGCCTTGAAGTCGACATTGAAAAAAGACGAGTTGTTGATAACGGCGGATACGGTGGTGATTTTGGATGATATGATAATAGGTAAGCCCGTTGACAGAGACGATGCAATACGTATGCTCACGGCATTATCCGGCAGGAGGCATGAGGTTGTTACGGGAGTTTGCCTCACAACAATTGAGCAACAAGAAATATTCGGTGTTTCCACTTATGTTTATTTTGCCGAATTAAATAGGGAAGACATTATTTACTATGTAGACAATTATAAACCGTTTGATAAAGCCGGTGCCTACGGTATTCAGGAATGGATAGGATTCATCGGAATAGAAAGGATAGAGGGTTCGTTTTATAATGTCATGGGATTGCCCATACAGACGATTGCACGAAAATTAAAAGAATTTAAATAAAACAAGATAGCTATGAGAAATACGATTTTAACAGCTTTGATTTTGCTTTCTACCTTGATTTGCAAGGCAGATGAGGGAATGTGGATACCAATGCTTTTGGAAAAATACACTATTGAGGAAATGCAACAAAAAGGGTTCCGACTAACGGCAGAAGACGTTTACAATATTAATCGGGCATCTTTGAAAGATGCTGTTGTCGGGCTTGGTCGCGAAGGACGTCCTTTTCAACATTTTTGCACGGCGGAATTGGTGAGCGACGAAGGTTTGATGTTCACCAATCATCACTGTGCTCTTTCTATGATACAGCAACATTCTACATTGGACAATAATTATATACGTAACGGATTTTGGGCAAAAACGAAGGCGGAAGAATTGTCTAACCCCGGCATCACAGCTTCAATACTTGTACGAATGGAAGATGTTACGGAGAAAATAAACAATAGATTAACATCCGATATGACGGATGAACAAAGAGCCGACGCTATAAAAAAGATAAGTAAGCAATTGGAGGAAGAAGCCGTTGCAGGTAGCAACCTGCAAGCCGACGTGAGGGCATATTTTAACGGTAATCAGTTTTTTATGTCGGTATTCAAGATATTTCGCGATGTACGCTTGGTGGGTGCACCGCCTGCTGCAATAGGTAAATTCGGCGGAGACACGGACAATTGGAGTTGGCCCCGCCATACGGGCGATTTTTCACTTCTTCGTATTTATACCGATAAAAACAATGAGCCGGCATCTTATTCATCGGATAATGTGCCTTATAAGCCGAAACAGTTTTTCAAAATATCAACAAAAGGCGTAGAGGAAGGTGATTTTACTATGGTATTCGGATATCCGGGAACGACGACGGAATATTTACCTTCGTTTGCAATCGACCGTTTATTGCGTTTTGAAAACCCTCATAAAATAGCTATACGCACGGCTAAATTGAATATTATCGACCAAGCTATGGAGTCGGACGAATTGTTACGCATCAAATATTCTGCAAAAGCAGCCGGAGTTTCCAACGCATGGAAGAAATGGCAAGGAGAAAGCAAAGGTTTGTTGCGTTTCAAAACCGTTGAAAACAAACAGAAATTGGAAAAAGAATTTATAGAATGGTCAAAGAGCAATCCGGAATATGCGGGTATTGTTGAAAAGTTTGCAAAACTTTACAAGGAAAGCGAGCCTTATATTCTACCTTCGGTTTATGCAAGAGAAGCCGGTTTGGGGGGTAGTGAAGTCATAGGATTTGCCCGCACTTGCCACGCTCTGTTGAAAAACAGTAAAACGTCTCCCAACATATTGAAAACCGCAGAATCTTTTTACAAGGATTATGACGTTGCCACAGACAAGAAGATTATGACGGAGTTATTAAAGTTGTATAATTCACAACTTTCCGATGAGTGGATACCCGAAGAAGTCAAAAAAGCAAATGAAAAAGGCGACATAGAGAAATATGTTGATAAGATGTTTGCGAAATCAATCTTTTCCGATTTTAACAAGTTGAAAATCTTCTCCGCAAAACTTCATGAGAAATCTCTTGCAAAACTTGAAAAAGATCCGATTTGGAAACTTGCACAGTCGATTTATGAATTTAATAGTTCCAAGATAGCAACTCCATTAGGAAAAATTCAAACTCAAATAAACAGCTTGAACAGGATGTGGTTAGCCGGTTTGATGAAAATGCAAACCGAAAGGAACTTCTATCCCGATGCAAATTCCACATTGAGAATAGCCTACGGTAAAGTTGGAGGATATAAACCGGTGGATGCCGTGTACTATTTGCATTACACAACTTTAAGCGGAATCATGGAGAAAGAAAATCCTGAAATTTACGACTACATTGTTCCGACTAAGCTAAAAGAACTGTACGCCGCAAAAGATTTCGGTCGCTATGCTCAAAACGGAGATATTCCGGTGTGTTTTATTGCCAACAACCACACAACCGGCGGTAATTCCGGTAGTCCTGTGCTCAACGCCGACGGTCAACTGATAGGTATAAATTTCGACAGAGCTTGGGAAGGAGTGATGTCCGATATGCAATATTCGCCTGAAATTTGTCGTAATATTTCCATTGATATACGTTACGCTTTATTTATCATCGAAAAACTTGCCGGTGCACATAATCTCATTGATGAGATGACGTTTGCGGATTAATCTATGTACATTATGACCGATAAAACGGAGATAGTCAGGCGATTCGGGAGGAGCAAGGATAGCTATGACGATAACGCTTATGTTCAGAGAATCGTTGTTGACAGAGTGGGGGATTTGGTGAAAAAATTTGTACCCAATAAACCGTTGAATGTATTTGAAATAGGTTGCGGTACGGGTATGCTCACCAAGAAATTGAAGAAAATACCGCAAGTCAATAAGCTGTTAATAAACGATTTGGTTAATGACTTATGTGTTAAAACCGCTGCAACCAATGAAATAGCCGAAGAGAATATTTTTGTAGGTGATGTTGAAGAAATTGATCTACCGCCGAATCCTGACTTGATAATATCTTCATCTGTTTTCCAATGGTTGAGCAGACCTGCCGACACGTTTAAGCGTTTGACGGCACAATTATCTTGCGGAGGCTTGTTGATATTCAGTACATTCGGCAAAGAGAATTTGAAAGAATTGACGGAAATAACCGGTAATGCGCTTACTTATCCGAACCGCAGGGAATTGGAAAATTATCTTGAAAACTGTAGTATTTTGTACAGCGGAGAGGAACACCACACCATTTGGTTTGATAATCCGTTGGAAATATTGAAACATGTTAAGCGCACGGGAGTGAATGCCGTAGGACAAAAGAAGCAATGGACGCAGGGCGATTTGGAACAGTTCGTGAAATCATATCAAAGTTGCCACGTCAGTTCAAAAGGTTATCCGCTCACATATCATCCTATCTATATCGTAGCACAGAAATACTAATATTTGAACTTCATTTTACATATATGCAATTGTCTTGTGTGTATCGTTTTGGTTAAGAAGTAAATTTTAGTAGTTTTGTGAAAGAAAAATTTAAACGAAATGGCTGTGAAGATCGGGTTATTGTCTGATACACACGGATGGTTGGACGAGAAACTGTTGGAATTCTTTGAAGGGTGCGGGGAAGTTTGGCATTGTGGGGATTGGGGTGATGTGAAAGTTAGCGACGCATTGGTGAAACATTTTCAAGTGAGAGGCGTTTACGGTAACATTGACGGAATGCCGTTGAAGTACATGTACCCTGAAATAGAAACTTTTGAATTAGAAAAAATTAAGGTCGTGATGACTCATATTGGCGGCTACCCGGGACATTACGAAAGAGGAATATTACCTGTTTTGGAAAGTGAGCATCCTAAATTATTTGTTTGCGGACATTCGCACATTGCCAAAGTGATGTATGATAAGAAACTTGATTTGTTGCACATAAATCCGGGGGCTGCGGGTCGCTACGGTTTTCATAAAGTTAGAACGGCTGTAAGATTTTTGTTGGACAACGGGGATATTAAGAACTTGGAATTGATAGAATTGAATAAGAGTTAAAAATCATTGGTTAGAAATTAAAAATACGATATAATATGAGCAGGATTTTAATAGTATTGACTTTGTTGTTAAGTTTTTCATTAAGCGGATGTGCGCAGAGAAACTCCGGTCAAGTTAGAGAACAAGTATCTAAATATCAACGTTTGATGGCGTTGATTGATGCTTTTTATGTGGACACTGTTAACATGCAAAAATTGACCGAAGATGCGATTATTAAAGTGTTGTCGGATTTGGATCCTCATTCGGTCTACATTTCAAAGGATGAACTTGAAGAGATGAATGAGCCGTTGGAAGGCGGTTTCTTCGGCATAGGCATACAATTTACACTTTTGCGTGATACGTTGATGGTGGTGGCGGTTGTGCCCGGCGGACCGTCCGAAAAAGTAGGTTTGAAAGCAGGAGACAGAATACTGACGGTGGACGGAGAGAACATTGCCGGCATGAAACTAACAAACACGGGCGTTAGAAAACGTTTAAAAGGGGAGAAAGGCACTCCTGTGGAAGTAGGCGTATTTAGAGGCGGAAATATGATGAGCTTTAGAATTATTCGTGATAAGATACCTCTTTACAGTTTAGATGCTTCATATATGTTAGATAGGACTACGGGTTACATAAAGGTTTCACGTTTTGCAGCCACCACGACCGAAGAATTTAACAAGGCATTGGCTACTTTGAAGGGTGAAGGCATGAAAGATGTGATTATTGACTTGCAAGGTAACAGCGGAGGATTTATGGAAGCTGCTATTTCTATGTGCAATAATTTTCTTTCCGAAGGGAAGATGATTGTTTACACAGAAGGTTTAAACTCCGGTAGACGAGAAGAATATGCCACATCGGGCGGATTACTGCTTAGCGGACGTGTGGTTGTTTTGATTGACGGCAATTCCGCATCTGCAAGCGAGATTGTTGCCGGAGCGATACAGGATTGGGATAGAGGACTTATCGTGGGTCGTCGTTCCTTTGGTAAAGGACTTGTACAAAGACAATTGCCGCTGACCGACGGCACTATGATAAGGCTCACTACGGCTCATTATTATACACCTTCCGGCAGGAATATTCAGAAACCTTATGACAAAGGCGAAGACAGTTACAGAGCAGAACTATATAATCGCTATTCAAACGGCGAATTGCTTAATGCCGACAGTATTACAGTGAACGATTCTTTAAAATTTAAAACATTAGTTCTGAAACGCAGTGTCTACGGTGGTGGCGGTATTATACCGGATGTTTTTGTGCCGCTTGACACAACAAAGAATTTTCTTTATTACAACAGACTAATAGGTAAAAACATTGTCAATGAGTATATAGTGAACTACGTGGATAAAAACCGTGATGAACTGAAAAAGCAGTATCCTGATTTTAAGAAATTCAACAAGGAATTTGAAGTTACCGATGCCATGGTTGATGAAATTGTTGCCATCGGAGAAAAAGCCGGTATTGCAAAGGATGAGAAATTGTTGCTACCGATTGTTCCCACGATGAAACTACAGATTAAAGCTATGATTGCACGAGATATGTGGGACATGAATGAGATGTACCAGATTCTAAATGTTGAAAACGAGATATTGCAGAGAGGTTATAAGACCCTTAAAGACGGCGAGTATGAAACGCAGTTATAAATAGAACAGTAATAATACGGATATTTTTTTTAATTCGTTGTAACTTATTAAGGCTTGAATTGTCATACATAAGAGATGATAAACAATATTAATCAAAGATAATACAATGAAAAGAATACTGATTATCGCATTCCTTACTGTTTTCGGTGTTGCTCTGGTAGCTCAAACTCCACCTATTGTTGAGGAACATTTCTTAAAAAAGAATACGACTATTACGGAATTGTTGGAATCCTATAACGAAAGTTTAGACAAAGCCGATAATGAGGAAAAACTGAGAGCCACGAACCAAATGCTCGATGATTTTAAGCGTCTTTCCGAAAGCGACCAAAAAAAGTATGCCACTTTCTTGGGACACCTTTATTACAATCAAGCATGCTATCTTGCACTTACGAAACAAAAGAAAGCTGCCGTTGAAGCGTTTGCAATGTCAATCAACAACGGTTACAACAATTATCAACATGCAAACACCGATAGCGATCTCAACAGTTTGCGTAAGGATAAAACTTTCATTTCCCTGATGAAGCAATTGCAGGAAAAATCGGACTTTATTTATATTCTACGAACCTACGGTGCATATTCCTCCGAACCGGCACCGGACACATTGCCGAAATTCGAGTACCAAAAACAGGAAGAGAGCAGAGGATTGACTCTTGTGAAAAGCTATTTCAAAATCGACACTATTGTGGGAGACGGAAATGATCTTTCTAAGGTGTTGAAACTGTTGCATTGGGTGCACAACAACATTCGCCACAACGGCGGTAATTTTGCTACTTGTGAATTTGATGCTATTGACATCTACAATTATAACAAAACCACCGGCAAAGGCGTTAACTGTCGACATCTGGCAATCACTCTTAATGAAATGCTCCTCTCAATCGGCATTCCGTCTCGCTATGTAACCTGTCTGCCTCGTGATATTAATGACGGTGATTGCCACGTGATAAACAGTGTGTGGGTGGAATCTCTCGGAAAATGGATATGGGTTGACCCTACGTTTGATGCTTACGTGAAGGATGAAAACGGCAACTTTCTGGGCATAGGGGAAGTGCGTGAACGACTTATCAAAGGCGATTCACTTGTGCTAAATGCCGATGCTAATTGGAACAACGAGCAATTGCAGACAAAAGAATACTATTTAGACAGTTACATGGCAAAGAATTTATTCTGTTTGGATGTTCCTCTTAAAAGCCAATTCAATACCGAAAGTCAGTATGGGAACAATATTCGTGTGGATTATGTAACCCTTCGTCCGGTGGGATATGAAGAGAACTACGGTGGCGGCAAACACGAGAAATACAACACCTACAATCCCGATTATTTCTGGCAAAAGCCCTGAAAATAGATTATACATAGGAATTATTATATACACAGGAGGTTGCCTAAGAATGAGGTAGCCTCCTATTATTATAAGTACATTCTATTAAAGTTTTGGCACATGTACTCAAAGTTCGGGTACATCTAATATAAGTTCTGGTACATGTACTCAAAGTTCGGGTACATCTAATATAAGTTTTGGTACATGTACTCAAAGTTCGGGTACATCTAATATAAG
>JAISHE010000074.1 GCA_031262745.1 Culturomica sp.
AGGAAATAGGGTTGTTTGCAAAAAGAGGCTAACTGCTACATTTTTAAAGAATTATATCATGTCAAAAATGAAAACGGAAGAGACCGAAAAAAGGGAAAAAAGAGGCGAAATATACCATGGTTTTTGCAAAGAAACTATTGCGATGCAAATGTAAAAAATAATCTTTAATATCCGTAAAATAATGTTAGACTATTTTTCACGACACACCATATAATATCCGCAACGCCTGTAATGTACGGGCGTATGGCATACGCCCGATGACGATGTCGGTGCATGTTTTCGGGCGTTGCATGCAACGCCCCTACAACATATCCGGTCAGCGACCGGAGGATGTCCGGTAATTTTGCAATTGAGTGCACTAACTTTAGAAATTAGTCCGGTAATTTTACGATTGAGTACACTCATTTTGGAAATTAGTCCACTAATTTTGCAATTGAGTATACTAACTTTAGAAATTAGTCCACTAATTTTGCAATTGAGTATACTAATTTTAGAAATTAGTCCACTAATTTTGCAATTGAGTGCACTAACTTTGGAAATTAGTCCACTAATTTTACGATTGAGTATACTAATTTTAGAAATTAGTCCACTAATTTAGTATGTAGTAGAGGTGCTTAATATCCTCATGAAGTTGTGATTGCAATTCTTCTTTGTTGTCGAACTTGCGCTCGCCACGAATGCGGGCAATGAGAGAAACAGAGATTTCTTTACCATATATATCATCGGCAAAATCCAAAATATGAACTTCTATGGTTTGTACGCCCGAAGTGCTCACTGTGGGACGTGTGCCTATGTTCATAATTCCGGCATAATTTTTTCCGTTTATGTGAACTTCCACCGCATAAACGCCTGTTGCAGGCAACAGTTTTCGCTCTGCAACCTGTATGTTTGCCGTAGGGAAACCTATAGAACTACCTATTTTCTCGCCATGCACAACTTCACCGCTAATGATGTAGCGATAGCCGAGAAGTTTGTTGACCGTAGGCACATCGCCCAATTCCAATGCCTTGCGTATTTTGGTGGAACTAACATTGACGGCGTTTTCCATATACGCATTTTCTTGTTTGAGCCGGAAACCGTATAGTTGTGCCGATTCTTTCAAAACATCGTAATTGCCTTCACGGTTTTTGCCGAAATGATGATCGTAACCGACAACTAATGTTTTCACGCCTATTTTATCCACTAAAACGGTTTTCACAAAATCGGTATAGGGCATAGCGGCTAATTCTTTTGTGAACGGAAGAATAATAAGATTATCAATCTTATATGAAGAAAGCAATTCTATTTTCTCGTTGAGAGTTGTGAGTAATCCCACCGGCTTTTCCAAAGGATAGAGCACCTCTCTCGGATGAGGTTCGAATGTGATTATCACCGACTCGCCCGACGGCTGTTGCACAGCACTCTCGTAAAGATTACGAAGCACCTTTGCATGTCCGCTGTGCACACCGTCGAAACTGCCGATGGTTACCACCGGATTTGTTATTCGGATATCGTCTAAACCGAAATAAACGTTCATATTGCAATTAAAGCAAGATTAACCGCATTTGGAAGTGCCACAATTTTTGCAAATCAAGCAACCTTCCTGATATATTAGTGAGTAGGAACCGCAGTTTTCACATTTCTCGCCGGATACTTCCGTGCCGTCGGGAACATATTTCTTCAATGTACGTTCCACACCACTCTTCCATGTGTTGATGCTTTCATTGTCGAATTCCATTGTAGAAATAAGCGCAATTATCTGATGTATCGGCATGCCGTAGCGCATAACGCCGGAAATCAATTTGGCATAGTTCCAATATTCCTTGTTAAACTTATAGGACAAGCCTTCAACAGTGGTTTTGAAACCGCGTTTGTTCTGGAATTGAAAGTCATAACGGGAATTACCTTCTCCGTCTTGCTGTTTTACAATCTTTCCGGACACAACCGACTTAGGCAACATTATTCCTTCTTCGTCGTCTGCTATACCGGTGAATATTTCGTAGGGATGAGATTCATAAAGTCCCACAAAAGCAATCCACTTTTCTTTGTTGTTCTGGAAACGCACAACTTCCGCATCAAGTTCTATCGGACGCTTCGACGGCATTGAAAACTCTTCACCCGTTTTATTATCCTTAGCGGAAACAAGTACGCCGGCACGCGATCCGTCACGATAAACAGTGCAACCTTTGCAACCGCTTTTCCATGCTTCCACGTAGAGTTCGCCTACTAATTCTTCCGTTACGTCGGTAGGCAAGTTCACGGTAACGCTTATTGAATGGTCTACCCATTTTTGAATTTGTCCTTGCATTTTTACTTTTGCCACCCAATCAATATCGTTGGAAGTGGCTTTATAATAAGGAGACGATGCCACCAACTCATCAATTTCTTCATCGGCATAGCGTTTATTCACATCATAGCCGTTTAAGCGCATCCATTCGGCAAACTTGTGGTGGAAAACGATGAACTCTTCATAAGAATCACCGGATTCGTCAACGAAATCAACACGCACGTTCAAATCGTTGGGATTAACCTTACGACGACGCTTGTAAACAGGGAGGAACACGGGTTCTATGCCGGAAGTTGTTTGTGTCATTAAACTTGTTGTGCCGGTGGGAGCAATCGTTAGGCATGCAATATTACGTCTTCCGTATTTCAGCATATCACTATACATTTCTTCATCGGCTTCTTTCAGACGCAGAATGAAAGGATTTTGTGCTTCACGCTCGTTTTCGTAAATTTTAAAACTGCCGCGATCTTTTGCAAGGTAAACCGATGAACGATAAGCTTCTATCGCTAAAGTTTTTTGAATATTTACGGCAAAATCAATTGCACTGTCGCTGCCGTAGCGTAAATTCAAAGCTGCAAGCATATCACCTTCGGCAGTTATACCCACACCCGTGCGACGTCCTTCCTTTGCTTTTCTCCTTATCTTCTGCCACAGCTTGATTTCAACACTTTTAAGTTCATCGTCTTCCGGATCCGCCTCAATCTTTTCAAGAATTGTGTCTATTTTTTCCAATTCCAAATCAATAATGTCATCCATTATTCTTTGTGCCAAAGCTACATGCGATTTAAACAGATCAAAATCAAAGTAAGAATCTTTTGTGAACGGGTTCACAACGTAGGAATATAGATTTAAAGCCAACAACCGACAAGAATCGTAAGGACAAAGCGGAATTTCACCGCAAGGATTGGTGGAAACCGTCTTATAACCCAAATCCGCATAACAATCGGGCACACTTTCACGAATGATTGTGTCCCAGAACAAAATACCCGGTTCGGCAGATTTCCATGCGTTGTGAACTATTTTTGACCACAATTGTTTGGCATTAATGGTCTTGCTGTATTTGGGATTTTCCGAGTAGATCGGATATTTTTGCTCATATTCTTCTCCGCTAATCACGCATCTCATAAATTCGTCGTCGATTTTTACGGAAACATTAGCACCGGTAACTTTGCCTTCCGACATTTTTGCATCTATAAAGCTTTCGGAGTCGGGATGATTTACGGAAACACTCAACATCAAAGCTCCGCGCCTTCCGTCTTGTGCCACCTCGCGAGTGGAATTGGAAAATCTTTCCATAAAAGGTACGATACCGGTGGAAGTGAGCGCAGAATTTTTCACGGGCGAACCCTTCGGACGAATGTGAGACAAATCGTGTCCCACTCCTCCTCTTCGCTTCATCAACTGCACTTGCTCCTGATCAATCTTCATGATACCGCCGTAGGAGTCCGAAGATCCTTCATTTCCTATCACAAAGCAATTAGACAGAGAAGCAATCTGAAAATCATTACCTATTCCCGTCATCGGTCCTCCTTGCGGCACAATGTATTTGAAGTCCCTCAAAAGTTCAAAAATCTCATCTTCATTGAGCGGATTAGGATATGTTCTTTCTATTCTGGCAATTTCTTTTGCCAATCTACGGTGCATATCGTCCGGATTTAATTCGAATATATTGCCGAAGGAATCTTTGAGCGCATATTTGTTCACCCAAACTCTTGCAGCCAATTCGTCTCCTTTGAAATATTTCAGTGAGCTTTTCATCACATCCTCCGGTGTATAGATGTTTCTGGTCTTTGTTTGTGATATATCCATTTTATATTTAATTTTTTTATTTTCTATGGCAAAGATATGGAAATCCATATATCAACACAATTATTCTTGATATATTTTGAAATATTTTCCAAAATAATTTTTATTTCCCTGATTATTATATGATTGTGTTTTTGGGAGATTGAGAAAGTTTTCCAAAAAGAAAATCACCATCATTTGATGGTGAAGAGAATTGTAAATTTATTGCAGTAGAATCAGGTTAAAAAACTACTTAACTTGCGTTTTATCACTGTTCTTACCTTTTAAATACGCATGCAAAACGTTAAGAATAAGACCGGCATTTTTTATATCGTCGGGGGTGAAATCGGTGCAATTAGCAAGAGAGTTGCACACATCGCAAAGTTGTTCATCCTTTTCGATAAGTTGCGGATCAACGGTTTCAATAGTAGAAATGTCTGATAATATCATTTGTCGGATAGTCTCTATGGCAAGATTGCGGGCTTCCATTGCATGTTCCGAACGGTATTTCTCCAGAAAAATCGCAATAATGGCATCTGTGAAATAGTCATAAAAATAGTGGAGCAGAAGAATGCGACGTTTCAAATATTCAAAGTTATTTTCCTTCTTAATAAGGTTGCCGATTGCAACGTATGCCATTTCGGCTATTTCGATGCTTTCCGTTTCATCCTCATCAAGATCAAGCAGTAATGCTTTATAAAACAAGTCATGCAACGAGTCATACAAATCGTTTTCCATAGCATACTTGTAGAAATTCTTGCGCTCTTTTATCAAACGATTAAGAAGCGGTTTCAACTTTTTCCTTTCGTTACCGGCTGACTCCAATTCGGTCAAAAGTTCCGGTATATTTAAAAACTCACCCATCCTTGTGCTTTTAGTTCAAATGTATTACCGTTGCGAGTGGTCATCACGCAACCTTCCGATTTCTTTGATATATGCCCTATTACGGTTATGTCTTTCAAAGCGGCAATTTCTTCATACTTTTCAAGCGGAACAGTGAACAGCAGTTCGTAGTCTTCACCGCCGGACAATGCACAAGTAACGGCGTTTAGATTCATCTCTTCCGCCATTTTGTACGCCTGATAATCAATAGGTATTTTTTCTTCGTAAATGTTGCAACCGACATCCGATGCGGTGCAAATGTGCAACAGTTCGGAAGATAAACCGTCGGAAATGTCGATCATTGCCGTAGGTTTAATGTTTTTGTCTTTCAGAAGTTGCACTATGTCAACACGTGCCTCCGGCTTCAATTGCCTTTCGAGGATATATTCGTAGCCTGCAAAATCCGGCTGCACGTCTTCGGTTTGTCCTTCAAAAATCTTTTTCTCTCTTTCGAGCAGTTGCAGTCCCAAATATGCCGCACCGAGATTGCCGCTCACGCAAATCAATTCGTTTTCTTTTGCCGTGCTGCGATATGTTATGTCGGCATCGTCGGCATCTCCTATAACCGTGATGGCTATACATAAACCGGAGCGTGAAGATGTTGTATCGCCTCCCACAAGGTCAACACCGTAGTGCTCGCATGCAAGGCGCATGCCGGAGTAAAGTTCTTCAAGTCCTTCAACCGAAAATTGGTTGGACACTGCCAAAGAAACGGTAATCTGCCGTGCTTTGCCGTTCATGGCACAGATGTCGCTAACGTTGCTTGCTACTGCTTTGTAGCCCAAATGTTTTAGAGGAGTGTATGTCAAATCGAAATGTATTCCCTGCATCAGCATGTCGCTACTCACTAAAATACGTTTGCTGCCGTAATCAAGCACCGCCGCATCATCGCCTACTCCTTTTAGTGTGGAGTTATTAAGTATTTTAAGGTTTTTTGTGAGTAATTTTATGAGACCGAATTCACCGAGTGTGGAAATTTCCGTATAATTACCGGTATTTTTATTATCCATATAAATTAATTTACTACAAAGATACGGATTATTATTAATTTTGTGAAGTTTTTTAGAATTGATGATGGCGAAAGAAAATGAAAATATACTACAGGAAGTAACTAACGGAGAATATAAGTACGGATTTGTTACGGAAGTAGAAACAGATATAATAGGTAAGGGATTGAACGAGGATGTCATACGCCTCATTTCCGCCAAAAAGCAGGAACCGGAATGGCTGTTGGAATTTCGTTTAAAGGCTTACAAGCATTGGCTCACAATGAAGATGCCGCAATGGGCGCAACTTAATGTGCCCGAAATAAATTATCAGGATATAATTTATTATGCCGCACCCAAGCAGGAGGCGAAAAAGGATTGGGATGATGTTGACCCTGATTTGAAATCCGCTTTCGATAAACTTGGGATACCGTTAAACGAGCAAAAGACGTTGGCGGGCGTTGCGGTGGACGCTGTGATGGACAGTATTTCGGTGAAAACAACTTTTAAGGAAGCTCTTGCGGAGAGAGGCATCATTTTTTGTTCCTTTTCGGAAGCCGTGAAAGACCATTCAGATTTGGTGAAAAAATATCTCGGTCGTGTGGTTCCTTATACGGATAATTTTTTTGCAGCCTTAAACTCTGCGGTTTTTAGCGACGGTTCATTTGTCTACATACCGAAAGGCGTGCGCAGCCCAATGGAACTGTCCACATATTTCCGTATCAATGCGGCAAAGACCGGTCAATTTGAAAGAACATTGATAATTGCCGAAGAAGATTCGTTTGTGAGCTATTTGGAAGGTTGCACGGCTCCACAGAGGGATGAAAACCAGTTGCATGCCGCGATAGTGGAGATATTCATAGAGAAGAATGCCGAAGTGAAGTACAGCACGGTGCAAAATTGGTATCCGGGAGATAAGAACGGCAAGGGAGGCATCTACAATTTTGTAACCAAGCGCGGAATATGCAACGGAGAAAATTCAAAGTTGATATGGGCACAGGTGGAAACCGGTTCGGCAATCACATGGAAATATCCGAGCACCATTTTAAAAGGTAACGGAGCGGTAAGCGAGTTCTACTCGGTGGCAGTTACCAACAATTATCAACAAGCCGACACGGGAACAAAGATGATACATATCGGCAACAACACCCGCAGCCGCATAGTGTCAAAAGGAATATCGGCGGGTCATAGCAGTAATTCTTATCGAGGATTGGTTAAAGTTGTGAAAACATGTGAAGGTGCACGTAATTTTTCACAGTGCGACTCGCTTTTGTTGGGTGATAAATGCGGTGCGCACACTTTCCCGTATTTACAGGTGGAGAACCCGACGGCTCAGGTGGAGCATGAAGCCACAACTTCTAAAATCGGGGAAGATCAGATTTTCTATTGCAATCAGCGCGGAATTTCAAACGAAGATGCTGTGGGGTTGATTATAAAAGGTTATGCCGGAGATGTGATAAACAAAATGCCTATGGAATTTGCGGTGGAAGCACAGAAACTGTTGCAAATAAGCATTGAGGGTAGCGTAGGATAATATAAAATAAAAGTAGACACCATGAATTTATTGGAAATAAAAGATTTGCATGCCGAAGTTGACGGCAAAGAGATATTAAAAGGTATCAACTTGACGGTGAAAGCCGGTGAGGTGCATGCCATAATGGGACCGAATGGAGCCGGTAAAAGTACTCTGTCGGCAGTGCTCACGGGACGTGAAAGATTCAACGTAACCAAAGGCAATATTATATTCAAAGGTATGGAACTTTTGCAACTTCCGGCGGAAGATCGCGCGAGGGAAGGAATATTCCTGAGTTTTCAGTATCCGGTTGAGATACCCGGAATAAGCACGGTGAATTTCTTAAAAACCGCTGTCGGTGAACACAGAAAATATAAAAAACTTCCACCGCTTTCCGGAGGGGAATTCTTGAAGATGTTGAGGGAGAAAATGGAGTTGCTCGGTATGGATAATAAGTTGATAAATCGTTCATTAAACGAGGGATTCTCCGGAGGTGAAAAAAAGAAAAATGAGATATTGCAGATGGCTGTATTAAATCCGACACTTGCTATTCTGGACGAAACCGATTCGGGTTTGGACATTGATGCGTTGAGATTAGTGGCACAGGGTGTGAATAAACTCAAAAGTCCCGACAATGCCACGATAGTAATAACACACTATCAGCGTTTGCTTGATTACATAGTGCCCGATGTTGTGCATATTTTATATGACGGACGAATCGTGAAAACGGCAGGTAAGGAATTGGTGCCGGAGTTGGAAAAATATGGTTATGACTGGATTAAGGAGGGATTAAGTTGATAGAAAATGACGGAATTGGAAAACATAGACGACAGCTATTTTGAATGTAAAGTGAATGGGCTGAACACTAAATGTGTTACGGTTAA
Source organism: Culturomica sp. (assembly GCA_031262745.1). Taxonomy (GTDB): domain Bacteria; phylum Bacteroidota; class Bacteroidia; order Bacteroidales; family Marinifilaceae; genus JAISHE01. The sequence continues at coordinate 8,317 of JAISHE010000074.1, forward strand.
CAACGGCTTGTTTCATCCCAAAAATATAACTTCCGATTTGCCGGAAGGTGTTCATGTTTGCAGCATGAAAGAAGCTCGTTCAAGATATTCGGACATTTTTGAATGCCACTACGATAAGGTTCGCAGGTCGAGTGATGTGAGTGAGAACAATGATGCTGCGGACGGAGTTTTTATCTATCTTTCAGCCGGTGTGGAGCTTGAGCAGCCTTTGCAAATATTGAACACTCTCGGTTCCGAAACTTCGTTTTCCGGTTTGCAGAGGAATTTGGTTGTGCTGGGGAAAGGTGCACGCTTAACAATGCTTGTTTGTGATCACACTCTTTCGGGTGTTGAATTTGATATTAATAATCTCACCGAATGTGTTTTGGATGACGGAGCCGCTTTGGATTATTACGAAGTGCAAAATCAGCATGCCGCCACTCGCTTTGAAAACAAACTTTTGGTGAGCGAAGGTAGGGCTTCGCTGCTCGATGCGATGATGATAACGCTCTACGGCGGTGAGATCCGTAACCACATTCATGTGGCTCTCAATAAGTCGGATGCCGATTGCAACTTGCGAGGAGTTTATATTTTGGACAAAAAGCAGAAAGTGTACAATTTCACTTATGTTGACCATCGTGCCCCGCATTGCAGTAGTCATGAACATTTTAAGGGAGTGCTTGATGATGCGGCTTTTGCCGATTTTATGGGATGCGTGAGAGTGAGACCGGATGCACAGAAAACGGATTCCTATCAAGCGAATAATAATCTTTTGCTCACTCCCTTTGCAAAAGTGCACACAAGTCCGCAGTTGATTATTGATGCCGACGATGTTAAATGCTCACACGGAGCCACTGTCGGTCAGATGAATGAAGAGGCACTTTTCTATCTTCGTTCGCGTGGCGTAGGAGCGGATGAAGCAAAGTTGATGATGATGTTCGGTTTTGCGCATGACATTATAGGCAAAATCAAATTGCAACCGCTTAGAGAGGAAATTGACCGACTGATAGACAAGCGTTTTAGAGGTGAGTTTTCAAAATGTCATAATTGTACGATGAACTGTAATAAGTAAGCTATGTTTGAACCATATAAACTACGAGCTGATTTTCCTATTTTGAGCGATAGCGTTCACGGCAAACCGTTAGTGTATTTTGATAATGCTGCCACTTCTCAGCGACCGTTGCAGGTGGTGGAGGTGATGAACGATTTCTATTTGCACGGCAATGCCAACGTCCACAGAGGCGTGCACCATTTGAGTAACATTGCCACCGATGCAAATGAAGAGGCTCGTAGAATGGTGAAGACGTTTATAAATGCTCATTCGGAAAGGGAAGTGATTTTCACAAAGGGCACCACCGAAAGTATAAACTTGGTTGCCTATTCATTTGGGGAGGCGTTCATAAACGAGGGTGATGAGATTTTGGTTACCGAAATGGAGCATCATGCCGATATTGTTCCTTGGCAACTGCTTTGTGAGAGAAAAAAAGCTCAACTGAAAGTGATTCCTTTCAATGATAAAGGCGAGTTGATGCCGGAACAACTTGACAATTTGCTCACGGATAGAGTGAAATTGGTGGGCGTGGCTCACGTTTCAAATGTTTTGGGCACGGTGAATCCCATAAAAGAAATTATAAACAAGGCGCATGCAGTGGGTGCAAAAGTCTTGATTGATGCGGCTCAATCCGTTGCCCACATTCCCATTGATGTTGCGGAATTAGATTGCGACTTTCTGGTTTTCTCGGCTCATAAATTATACGGACCGACAGGTGTAGGTGTCCTTTACGGCAAGGAAGCATTACTCGACAAGATGCCACCGTGGCAAACCGGCGGCGAAATGATAAAAAAAGTAACTTTTGAAAAGACCACATTCAACGATTTACCATTCAAATTTGAAGCCGGTACGCCGGATTTCATCGGCGTCATCGGTCTCGGCGAAGCTGTGAAATATGTTAGGCAAATCGGTTTGGACAATATAGGCAATTATGAAAATTCACTATTGGATTATGCCGTGTCCGAAATGAAAAAAATACCGGATATTCGGATATTCGGCGAAGCAGATGAAAAATCGGCAATAATCTCTTTCAACGTAGGCAATATTCACCATTTAGACATGGGTACCATGCTCGACCAAATGGGAATAGCCGTCAGAACGGGGCAACTTTGTGCCGAACCCGTGATGGATCATTATGGTTTGACCGGCATGGTGCGCGCTTCTTTTGCCTTTTACAACACTCCGTCTGAAGTTGATTTCTTTTGTTCCGCAATCAGGAAAGTTGCCGCAATGTTTATGTAAGATCGTATGGCATACGCCCGAAAACCCTCTCTCGGCATCGGCAAAGGATTTTGACAATGGGTTTAAACCCATTGTTGTTATTATTTGGCGTATGCCATACGCCCCTACGGAACCCCGCTAATTTAGCAAACAACGGACAGACATGCCCCACGACTTATCGGCGGCGTGACGATAGAATGCAGCGTTGTAAGATGCCAGAAACCGACGCCACGCAGCGGTAGAACCAATCTCTGATGACGACCAACACTGTCCGTCCGTGCTAACGGCG
>JAISHE010000076.1 GCA_031262745.1 Culturomica sp.
CAGATGAACATTGTTCTTGCTTCATAAACCTCAAACACTTAATAAAAAGTTTAATCCACTCGGACAAAAGTCCATCTGCTACTCTCTATACTCTAATCCCTACACTCTAATCTAATTTAGCAAACAACGGACGGAGTTGCCGTAAGACTTATAGGAAGCGGGGTTACGTGAGACTCTATCGTCGCTGTTGGACATAACCCGGGCACACGCATTCGAAGAACCATCCTCTGATGACGACCACCAGCGTCCGTTCGTGCCACCGTAGGTGGTCGTACTACCGCTCCAAGCCCGGACACCACCCGGAAGCCCGCTCCAACCACTACTGTTAGTGCCGGCACCGGATGTCCATAAATTAGTACTTTTTAATTGGGTACCCTGATCCGTCCCGCGCCAACCCGTAGAATCTGCCTGATCCTGTGTCATACCGAGAAACATCTCCAAAGTCTTAAACTCCGCATCGCTCGGAACATGCCAACCATCGGGACAAATACCCTGTGTGTGAGGAGAACCGTCTACGGCGCATTTCTTATTAAAGTTGGTTGCCGTATTGATTGCACCTGTACTTATATTCTCACCATTTACTACTTCCGCCCAATTGTAAAGACCTCCGTAAGTAGTGCAATTATTTTCATTATTACCATAACAAATCTTTTGAATGCCGGCTGTCTGATGAGTGGAGTAATTTGAACCTGCTACTCGTGTGCCGATATTCATGTTTTTTGTCATCCAACACTGGGTGCCGATTTCTACTGTGGGATACATTTGTCCGTCGCGACTATCCATGAAAGTAGAATTACAACTAAAACTTAGCTTAGGCTGAAGCGCCGTTACTGCCACCGTTAAACTCTTACTATTTGTGCAACCCGAAACCTCAACCAAACAAGTAACAGATATATCACCACTCGCCGAACTGCCGGCACTGAAATCCGTGTACTCAGGTGTGTAACTCGAACCTGTCTTTGTGCCCGTTTCCGTTATCCAACTGAAAGTGGGAGTAGTTGTATTATAAGGAACGCTAACCATAACTGAGCCGGCTCCGCAAGCATCAAGCTTGGATGTCGAAGGCGTGAAAGTTATATTCAAATTAGGAACCGTCGTAGAAATCTCTGCGCTCTCAGCCTCTCCCAAAGAAGTTACTGCCTTGCGCTTAAACCTGACCGTGATTCCCACACCACTCGAAGGAGGCGAAGGTTTATAATCCTGCAAATCCGCATAAACTTCATCCGGAATTAAACTCCAAGTCGTAGCAGCTCCCTCCTTTACATACCAAACATAACTTATCCTCGTATCCACCGCAACGCCGTTCCAAATTACGCTTGCAGAAGTGGTGTTGGAAACTGTTATTCCGGAAGCACACCCTTCAACAGGAACCGAGATTGCTCCCGCATTTACACTCACGCTACCGCCACCAAGCGTATGAACTGCCCGAAAACCTACGGTGCTATCCCGCATGTCGGACACGGTGGCTCTCGACCTGTCCGAAATCTTTAATTCATCAACGTTTGTGCTTGCAAAACTCCCGCCCTTAGCGATAAAAGAAGCAGCTGCATTTGCCCAAACAGTGTTGGCTATATCTGTTGCTCCCGAAGGGTTTACTTCGCCGTTTCCGTGAGAAGCATAAATATTATAGGTATTAAAAGTTGTGGCAGCGTTTACGGAATAGCAAAGCTCCGCAACATTACCGCTCATCTCCATCAACCCCCAAAACGTTGCACCTGCCTGAGCCTGTGTGGAACTCGAAGTGCCGAAACTTGCGCTGCGAACAGGTCCCAAACTACCATTATTATAATTAACGTTAGTTGCAGCCAAAGATGGCTGCTCATTCACCCTGCCGGCATAGAGCAACGCTCCCGCTCCGCTCAAACCGCTGACGCCGCTGGCTGAGTTCCAAACATACTCGCCCGCAATAGCTGCCTGAGGATAAGGCTTTCTACACGCCTTTTCATACTCCAACTCACTCATCGGACGCAAACATGCCCAATCGCAATAAGCAAGCATATCTGCGGGTGTGAGATAATTGCAAGCTATACATTTTCCGTCATCCTCGCCGAAATAAGGCTCGGCAGGATTAAGATTACAACCGAATATTGCAGGCTTCGACAAATCGTTTGAAAGCACGCAAATGCCGTTTCTATAACTCGGCTGCGATTTATCGCCGAATACGTACTCTCTCACCTTTAATTCATCAAGACTGTTACCGATACGTACCCTCTGCTGGTTTCTTGTCAAAGTGTTGAGAAAACCTACATATTGTTCCTGACTAACTTCATATTTCATGCAATAAAAGCCTTTGTAACCTTTCGGAAAATTAGCGGAAGTCGACGAAGGCAAACTCTTTGAAGCTCCGACCGTTCCGGAAGCAACGGGATAGACATTCAAAGCATCTTCGCTATTCACGGCTATGGGATTTCCGCCACTGTCGCCAAGCCTGTTAGAGGTGGCTCCGTCGCCCAAATAATAACCCCCGTAAGGGATGTACACCATTTCTATTGCCGAAAGACTAAGGAAAACTTCACCGCTGCTAAGATTTGCGGCAGTTAAATTGCCGAATTTAGAACGGTGAGTTTTGATCGTAAACCGTTGATTATTAACTGCTCCGCCGCCCTTTTCCGACAACATAAGGAACAAACCGCCCGCATTGTCGGCATCTACATTTCCGGCATCATAAGTGAACCCCGAAGGCATTATATGCCCTGACGTTGAGAGGTTTAGATGGTGCCAAGTGTCGATAAGTCCGTTGCTGTACTTACCAAAAACCCAAACTGCGTCCCAATTAAAGTCATCGCGCCATGAGTGATCCCAAGACAGTGAAAATGAGATTACTACGCTGTCGCCGCTTAAAAAAACAGACGGCTTTGTGTTAAATCTCACATTATTAGCTAAAACGTTTGTACTCAGTATAATACAGCCACAAATTAAAAAATTTCGAAATACATGGTATATGAGACTCAAAAATCGGTGAAAATCAATGAAATAGGGTCGTTTGCAAAAAGAAGCTAACTGCAATATTTTTAAACAATTACATCATATCAATATGAAAACGGAAGAGACCGAAAAAGGGAAAAAAAGAGACGAAATTAACCATGGTTTTTGCAAAGAAACTATTACAGTGCAAATGTAAAAAATAATCTTTATAAAAACCCCAATATGTTAAAGAAAATTGGTTACACACCATATACAATAAGGCATATTAAAATCATGACTTTATATTGACTAACTACACTCATCCGTTTTCAAATCACCAACTTTTGTTAAGGTAGCGTGATAAACCGTGCCACCTCTTTCTATGGCTGCTTTTCTAATATTGCGTGAAAGTAGACTATTCGACCTGCCCGTTAATGCTTTCCAAACAGTAACATTGCTTACACCGAATTCTTTAGCTAACTTTATCCTTTCTCCATTTGGCAGTAATATTTCCATAAAACTTTGTATTTAGGATGATTTATATAGTATGTCATTTGATAATTTGTTGTCATACGCTGCAATATTATAGAAATTTATTTGATAATGCAAACAATTATCCTAAATAATTCAAATTTAATCTATAAATATAATTACAACAAGCCTTTCCTAATGTAAAATTAAGATTATCTTTCATATTTTCATAGTTTTATCTAAGCATATCACTAATATTTCAAAATTATTTCCTATAATACTACTATCATAATAAGATAAAATCAAAAATTACGAGAAAAAGCTATGAGAAAAGAATAAAAACAAAAATCTTCTCTCCTTCAACGGTATCAATTAATCTCTTTGTGGGTTACGAATTTATTTGTAAGTTTGCATAAAATATCTACAAACATGATCTTAGCATTTATTAAGTTTGGAATTTTTGATTTACTTGATATTTTGATAGTTGCATTTATCTTCTATCAAATTTATAAACTTGCAAAAGGCACTCCTGCAATTAATATATTTTTCGGCATCTTTGTTGTCTATCTTGCATGGCTATTGTTTCGTGCGTTCAATATGCAACTGATTTCAAGTATTTTAGGACAGTTTATAGGTTTGGGTATGGTTGCACTACTCATTGTTTTCCAGCAGGAAGTGAGACGTTTTTTCCTCCTATTGGGAAGTAAGTACAACCTTCAAAATATATTCAATTTTGAAAATTTCTTCAAAAAACCTACCATGCAAGAGGATGTTTCCAAAGCAATCGTAGACGCATGTAAAGATTTCTCCGATGAAAATGTGGGAGCTTTGATTGTGATTGCACAAAATACGGAACTCTACAATTATGCACAAACAGGAGTAATTATCAAAGCGAAAGTAAGTCCGGAACTTTTGGAAAATGTGTTTTTCAAAAACTCACCTTTGCATGATGGTGCCGCAATTATTACGGACAACAAACTACTTGCCGCAAGATGTATACTCCCCGTATCGGATAGATTGGACATACCCGGAAGCATGGGACTGCGCCACAGGGCAGCTCTCGGATTAAGCGCAGTGAGCGACGCATTGATAATCGTCGTGAGCGAAGAAACCGGCTACATCAGTTTTTTCAAAGACGGTCGCTACAAAGTGAAAATCTCTCCGGAACAGTTACAGAGTTTTCTTAACGGAGATTTTTCGGATTTTGTGATAAACTAAATTAGCTTTCCCTATTCATCGTTTCCGATAGAGAAAGCTAATTTTATTTGCTTGAATTTATATTACAGATTTTTCAGGAAACCGCTAATATTCTTTTCTATACGTTTTTCAACATCTTCCCCTTCTGCTTTAACAAATTTCTCACCGGTTATGTTCTCGTATAATTCAATGTATCTTTCGGTGATATTATTGACAACTTCATCGGTCATCTCCGGCACCTTTTGACCTGTTTGACCTTGAAAACCGTTATCCATCAACCATTCTCTAACGAATTCTTTTGACAACTGTTTTTGTTTTTCATTTTTTGCAAACCTTTCTTCGTAACCGTCCGCATAGAAATAGCGAGAAGAATCGGGAGTGTGAATTTCATCGATAAGATAAATCTTACCGTCCTTTTTGCCGAATTCATATTTGGTATCCACCAATATTAAACCCTTTTCGGCAGCCATTTCCGTGCCACGCTCAAAAAGCTGCATGGTGTATTTCTCCAATTGTTCATAATCTTCCTTGCTAACCAATCCTTGAGCAATTATTTCTTCTTTTGAAATATTTTCGTCATGACCTTCGGCAGCTTTGGTTGTAGGAGTGATTATAGGACGTTCAAACTTTTGATTTTCCTTCATTCCCTCCGGAAGCGGTATGCCGCAAATAGAACGTTCACCCGATTTATAAGTTCTCCATGAACTTCCGGTTAAGTAGCCGCGAATAACCATTTCTACTTTAAACGGTTCGCATGCCCGCCCCACTGTTACCATCGGATCAGGCGATGCAATTTTCCAATTAGGCACAATATCTGATGTGGCATCCAAAAATTTGGATGCTATCTGATTCAAAACCTGACCCTTGTAAGGAATACCCTTAGGCAACACAACATCAAAAGCCGAAATACGGTCGGTTACGACCATCACCAAATACTCATCTTTAATGTTGTAAACATCTCTCACTTTTCCTACATAAAGACTTTTTTGCCCTTCAAATTTGAAATTAGTTTTAGTTAGTGCATTCATATCACAAATATTTTTAGATTACTTATTTTCATTATTCTCGTAAGCTTTTACAATTTCTTTCACCAAACGATGGCGAACAATGTCGCTCGCATCAAATTCCACAAACGCAATGCCTTTGATTTTATCAAGCAAATTGAAAGCATGTATCAAACCGGAATCGCTTTTACGCGGAAGATCTATTTGACTCATATCTCCCGTAACCACAAATTTAGCACTAATACCCATACGTGTAAGAAACATTTTCAATTGATTTTTGGTCGTATTCTGCGCTTCATCCAAAATAACGAAAGCATCGTTCAAAGTGCGACCACGCATGTAAGCCAACGGTGCTATCTGAATTACTTCGCTTGCAAGATAGTCTTCCAATTTTTTTGCCGGTATCATGTCCAAAAGAGCATCGTAAAGCGGTTGCAAATAAGGATCAACTTTTTCTTTCATATCACCGGGAAGAAAACCGAGACTTTCACCGGCTTCTACGGCGGGACGACTCAAAATAATGCGACGTATTTCTTTATTGCGTAAGGCTTTCACGGCTAATGCTATCGCCGTATAAGTCTTACCGGAACCGGCAGGACCGGTTGCAAAAAGCAGGTCATTGGTTTTTGAAAGTTCCACAAGGCGTCGTTGATTTGTGGTGCGTGCTCGTATTGCCTTACCACTGTTGCCGAAAAGTATTACGGATTCGGGATCTTCCAAGTCCTCAACAAGGTTATCTTCCGTGATTATCCGCTTCAAATTGGCAATCGTAAGCATATTATAGCGGTGGTAATGTTCAAGCAAAGTCGTAATTTTAGCCGTAAGTAATTCGATTTCCTTTTCTTCGCCTTGAATTATGATTTCGTCTCCCCTCGCAATGATCTTTAATTTCGGAAAATATTCCTTTAATATATCAAATTTGCTGTTATTAATTCCATAGAAATCAATAGGATCTATATTTCCGATACTTATTCTCTTTTCGATCATTCAACTTTGAATAAAACCTTGTATTTTTGTAGCGCAAATTAATAAAAAAAATCAATTGGTCGAATGAGAAAAATTGAAAATTATAAAGAAAAAAAAGAAGCATTTGCAGAACTTCTGGAAATCATGGAAAATCTGCGTGAGCAATGCCCTTGGGACAAAGAACAGACTATGGAATCGTTGAGAAGTCTTTCCATTGAAGAGGTGTATGAACTCGGAGATGCTGTTTTGGCAGGCAATATGGGGGAAGTGAAGAAAGAATTGGGGGATTTGTTGATGCACATTGTTTTTTATGCAAGCATTGCCGAAGAGGAAGGCTTTTTCACAATAGAGGATGTTTTAAAAGGTATTAACGAAAAATTAAAGTATCGTCATCCGCACATCTACGGAGATATTTCAGTGAAAAATGCCGAAGAAGTAACACAAAATTGGGAGAAGTTGAAATTAAAAGAAAAAGGTAGAAAAGAGAAAGTTCTTTCGGGCGTACCGGTGTCTCTACCTGCATTAGTGAAAGCCTATCGCATTCAGGATAAGGTGCGTGGAGTCGGCTTCGACTGGGAAAAACGTGAAGACGTTTGGGACAAAGTGAGAGAGGAACTCGGTGAATTAGAGGATGAAATTCGTAAAGATGATAATGAAAAAGCAGAGGAAGAATTCGGTGATTTTATGTTTGCCGTAATCAATGCTGCTCGTCTTTACGGCATTAATCCGGAAAATGCTCTTGAAAAGACTAATAGAAAATTCATAAGTCGTTTTTCTTACATTGAGGAAAAAGCAAAAGAACAAGGTAAAAAAATCAATGAAATGAGCCTTGAAGAGATGGATAAATTTTGGAATGAAGCAAAAAATAAATAATTTTCGATTTTATTAAACTACAAAACACATGTTACGCATCAACAACCATCCTATTATTAATGTGCCGGAAAAAGAGTGTTCTACCTTTTGGTTCAAAGGGCAGGAAATTAAAGCTGAAAAAGGATTTACAATTGCAGCGGCACTTCATAGAGCGGGTTATCCCGTACACAGCCACAGTTTACACGGGCGTGATCGCTCCTTGGCGTGTGGCATAGGCAAATGTGGAGCTTGCGAGATGCTTGTTGACGGTAAAGTTAAGAGAATTTGCATAACAAGAGTTGACGGAGTAAAAGTTGTAGAAGAAATTACAGATAGATGTCTATCCGAAAACACTTATTTTCACCCTGTTGACAGCAAGCGTATTTTGCGAACAAGTGTTTTGATTATAGGTGCCGGACCTGCAGGTTTAGCCGTTAGAGAGGAATTAAACAAAAATGGTGTTGATAACATTGTTGTTGACAATAATTCTAAAATCGGTGGTCAATTCAATATGCAAACTCACCAATTTTTCTTTTTTGAGAAAGAAAAGCGTTTCGGTGGAATGAGAGGTTTTGACATTGCCCAAAATCTTGCCGGCGAGAATAATGAAGGTATTTACCTTAATTCTACTGTCTGGGATGTGTTGGAAGGACGTCGTGTGGCGGTAAAAAATCTACTGACTGATGAAGTATTTTTTGTTGATACGGATTATTTGGTGATTGCTACAGGCGCAGTACCGTTTATGCCGCCGTTTTGTAATGACGACCTGCCGGGTGTCTACACGGCTGCTGTTGTGCAAAAGATGATGAACAGCGAATTGACTTTACTCGGCAAAAATGTACTAACCGTAGGTGCCGGTAATATCGGTTATCTTACTTCCTACCAATTGATGCAAGCCGGTGCTAATGTTAAAGCTATTATAGAAGGTATGCCGAGAGAAGGCGGGTTTCCTGTGCAAGCAAATCGTATCAGACGTTTGGCAATACCGATTATGACTTCTTACATACTTCTGGAAGCTGTTCCGAATAAAGAACGTAACGGAATTAAAGCTGCCGTGATCGCAAAATGTGAAAATTTCAAACCTGTTGCAGGTAGCGAGAAGTTGATTGATGGTATTGACGTGATTAATATTTGCACGGGTTTAATACCGGATAATCAATTATTAATAAAAGGTAGAGAAGTGTTCGGCGGAAAATGCTATGCTGCCGGAGATGCCGTTAGAATCGGTGAAGGTACTACCGCTGTTTTGAAAGGTAAGCAAACGGCACAAGAAATTATAATGGATATGGGTATTCGCATAAGTTATGACGAATATTTGAATGTTTCCAAACAATATATTGACTCTCAACAACATCCCACAAGAATTTTGGAAAGTCCCACACTACCCTCTAATGAGCGTATGTCGGAAAAAGGTTTTGTGATTGCTGACTGTTTATACGGATTTGCATGTAATCCTTGCTCTTTTGCTTGCCCTAAGGGAGCTTTCACAAAGTCGTCTACTTCAACAGTACCACGAATTGATTACGATAAATGTATCGGTTGTATGGAGTGCGTACATCAGTGCCCCGGTTTGGCAATTTTCGGCTACAATCTGAAAAACGATACGCTTTTCTTGCCTGTAGAATATGCTGTGGAAGAAGGTGAAGAAGTGTTTTTAGTAGATAATAACGGAGAAAAAATCGGGGAAGGCATTATAGAAAAGGTACTATTGAAACCTAATAAGACAAATATAGTTCGTATTAAGGCTACCGATCTTTTGGGATTACAACTCACTAAAACGAGAGGTTTTATTCTAAAATACCGTTATCCGGAAGCATTAGTGTTACAACCGGTTAAAGGTAGAACCGAAAGTGAAAGCTACATTTGTCATTGCGACGATGTACAATTGAATAGTGTTCTGGAGATAATTGGCGATAGACCTTTCATTTCCGTAGATGAAGTGAAGCATTTAACACATCTCGGCATGGGACCATGCAGAGGTAAACGCTGTATACCGCGTCTTAAACAGTTGCTTGCACAAAAAGGTATCGAACTTACCGGCGATGCCACTCCTCGTGCTCCCCTATCCAATCAACTTAATATGGGTGATGTGTATCCTGCAAAACAACAGGATACTTACATAGTTTCTAATCGTAATAAGACCAAAATTATTGAGGTAGATGCACTTATTGCAGGGGGCGGAATAGGTGGTAGCGCATTATTCCGATATATGTCGGAAATCGGCATGCAACCTGTTCTCATAAATGGCGAGAGAGGTTCTTCATGGAGAAATATTGCAGGCGGGCGCACGGCTTTTTCGCTTCCGGAACTTGCGGAAATCGCCTCTCAAAATCATGCTATATTCAAATCATTGCAATCAAAATTTAATATTGACTATCAACCTATAAGATATGTGAATTTTGCACATGATGATGCCACCTATAAGGCTCTCGAAGCAAGCATGGCTTGGTCTAAGGCAAAAATGATCAGTCCCGACCAATTTAAAACGGAAATATCTCCTTATTACAACGATAAAAGTAAGAAATACCTTGCGGCACAAGTAACGGAAGATTGCTGGCAGGCAACTCCGGGAAAGGTTGTAGACCTACTACGCAAAATAGGTACGGATGCAGGCGGCACTGTTTACGAAGACAGTAAAGTACTTGAAGCATCATACGACGGTTCAAAAACTCGCATCGTAGTAATGACTCATGATAATCATTATATCGAATTTATTGCTAATCATTTTGTAAATGCGTTAGGCAGTTCTGCAAGTAAAATAAGTGAAAATATGGATATCAATTTAGGTCTCTATCCGGTACAACACCAAGCTTTTATCACTCGCCGTTTGCCAATGCTCGGTAAGGATGGGAAAAACTTGGACATGTTGATCGACCGCCGAAATTATAAATCATTCTCAGCCGTCTACGGTCAACAATTGGCTTCAACCGGTCAAATCATCGGTTGTGCCTCCCCTGCTTATGACCCGCAACAAACAGACAAAAATTTAAGAATTAACAGTAAAGCTTTTTTAGAAATTGTAAGTGAAATCTTTTCGGAATGGTTACCGTGCTTGACAAGTGTTGATATTCAAGCAACATGGTCGGGCTATTATGTTGAACCACGCTATATTATTGATCCCGAATTAGGTTTATTTACGGGATTACGCGGTCATGGGTTCATGCTTTCAAATTATCTTGCAAAGCTTTACGTAGATAAACTTGCAGGTAAATCGGTACCTGAATATTTTGAACAACTTAAATTATATGCCGGCGGACTTTCCGAGAAAGCATTTAAGTAAGGTAATACTTTTTTATTTACTGTTAAATTTTTTTACACCTTCGACAAGAAATTCATAAAAAGCAGTCTTATCCATAGAATAAGCACATGCCGGTTGCAACTGCCCCTCCGTTAACACAGAACCCGAATATCTGCTGTCAAAAAGTATATAATTGGGTTGCGCGTTAGAATGAAAATTACTGATTTGAAAGTCGGCATTTTTCTTTCCTAAAGTTTTCTTCAATTTACCGTCGGCACCCGTATACCACTCATTTTCAAGTAGCGAAGTCTTATCATCAACATAAAGAGCCACTATCACATATTCTTTCTTCAATATATCAAGTATTTTCGGATCTGACCAAACAGATTGCTCCATTTCACGACAATTCACACAACCATGACCGGTGAAATCAATAAACAACGGCTTATTCTGTGCACGAGCGCATTTACGCGCCTGTTCAAAATCAAAATATCCTTCCAAACCATGCGGTAAATGCAAGAAATCGGAATACTTAGGATACTCGCATTCTTCGTTTTCAACAGTTGTTGTAAGTTTTGTACCGAAATTACCACTTTTAATTACTTCCTTCGCATTATCCCTCACAATCTTATTTATATCGAAATCAATAGTCTCCTGCGGAGGTAAATATCCGGCTAACGCCTTTAAAGGTGCACCAAACATACCCGGCAACAAATAAACAACAAAACTGAAAGTGGTAATTATCAAAGCTAAACGCAATATACCTATATGATTTACTTCACTATCATTCTTAAAACGGATCTTACCCATAAGGTAAAAACCCATCAAAGTGAAAACCGTAATCCAAATAGCAATGTAGACCTCTCTATCCAATAATCCCCAATGATACGTAGCATCCGCAACCATAAGGAATTTTAAACCTAATGCAACTTCAATAAAACCTAAAACAACCTTAACAGAATTCAACCAGCCTCCGGATTGCGGAAGATTACCCAACTTAGACGGGAAAAAGGCAAAAAAACCGAAAGGCAATGCCACCGCAAGAGAAAATCCCAACATACCTATAATAGGTCGCAAAACCGAGCCTCTTGCCGCTTCCACAAGAACAGTTCCTACAATAGGAGCAGTGCACGAAAATGAAACAAGTACCAATGTGAAAGCCATAAAAAAAGCACCTATATAACCGCCTCTATCTGCCTGCTTATCCGACTTGTTAACCAACCACGAAGGCAAAACTATATCAAAAACTCCGAAAAACGAAGCCGCAAAAACCATAAAAATCACGAAAAAGAAAAGATTAGGAATCCAATTCGTACTCAACCAATTCACGAAATCCGGTCCCAATAAAACCGAAATTATAACCCCAAGCACCGTGTAAATAGCAATTATTGACAACGAAAAAAACAGAGCCTTAGCACGCGCCTTAGATTTATCAACATCACTGTGCATGAAAAATGAAACCGTCATCGGTATCATCGGAAAAACACATGGCATCACCACTGCCGCCAAGCCGGCTATAAACGCCAACCAAAAAAACATAATCAAACTATTGCCCGATTCGGCATTTGCCGTTTTCACAAAAGTACCACTGTCTAAGGCAATTGAAAAATCTTTTTCAAGAGATACACATTGTCCCTCTTTACATACTTGATACTCTATTAGTCCGTTAACAGACTTTATAGTATTATCACGCAACTTTATTTTCTGTTTTGCAACGTATTCAGTGGAAAAATAGTAGACATCAACTCCAAAAATATCATCAAATTTCTTAGTTATTTCCCCCTCAATTGCCTTACCCAAAAGTTCAATACCACTATCGGCTTTTTCAATCGTAAGCAAAGTCGGAAGCGGTCCTCCGGCAGGTGTATACATTGAATATATAGTCCAATCATCATCCAATTTAGCCTTAAAATTCAGTTCGTATTCACCTTCTCCTGCTTTTACAGCAGAAAATTCCCAATGTGCCGGATCAATAATTTGCGATTCATCCGACGGTATCTGAGAAGAGACAACGATTTGTGCCCAAGTCGAAAATTGTAATAAAAATAAAGTAATTAAGAACAATCCTCTTTTCATAAGTTTATGTCATTTAATATGCTCATCCTTAATTTCCCTGTTGAAAGTATTGAAAAAGTGATAATCATAAATATAGTAGGAAGATACATCAACTACCCTAAGTGAAACCTTATAACGCAAACTCCACTTAAGCCGTTGCGAAATAAAACCTCTTTTCAAATATGCACCGACAAAAGGATGTACCTTCAAAACAAGCCTCTTATATTTCTTTTCTTTTACCAAAACTTCCAAATACTCTTCTATTCTATCAATCAATAAAATAGCTGCCTCCGTAACTCCCTTACCTTTACAAGTGGGACAAACTTCCTGTGTTTGAACCGACATTTCAGGACGAACTCGTTGACGGGTTATTTGCATCAAACCGAACTTAGTGAGCGGAAGAATCGTATGGCGTGCCCTATCTAACGACATACTCTCTTTCATCTTTTCAAAAACAGCCTGACGGTTGGCATTCGATTGCATGTCAATAAAATCGATAATAATTATTCCGCCCATATCACGTAATTGCAATTGTCTTGCAATTTCTTCGGCGGCAATAAGATTTACTTCTAATGAATTATCTTCCTGATTTTCAACTTTTGAACGATTACCGCTATTTACATCAATCACATGTAAAGCCTCAGTGTGCTCTATAATAAGGTAAGCACCGTTTTTAGTGGGTACCGTCTTGCCGAATGAAGATTTTATTTGACGATCTATGCCGAAATAATCAAAAATGGGAACATTCGTCTTCACATACTTCACTATATTATCTTTCTCCGGTGCTATTGTAGTTAGATAACTTTTAATATTCTCACTAAAACTTAAATCATTAACATAAATATGCTCAAAAGAAGGATTAAGCAGATCACGAATAATAGTCGTTGCTCTATCAAGTTCGCCAAGAATAAGTTTTGGCGGCTCTATTTCCCGCAAATGCTTGAAAGCCGCCTCAAAACGTTCAACCAATTCCCTGAGTTCACTGTCAAGTTGTGCAACCTTTTTACCTTCTGCCACCGTCCTCACAATAACACCGAAATTCTTCGGACGTATACTCTCAACCAAACGTTTCAAACGTTTCCTTTCTTCATTTGATTTTATTTTGGACGACACTGACACTTTCTCCGTGAAAGGTACAATCACCAAATTCCTACCGGCAAGACTTAACTCTGATGTCAAACGGGGACCTTTTGTAGAAATAGGTTCCTTAGTAACCTGAACTGCTACCCACTGACCAACAGAAAGTATATCGGCAACCTTACCGGATTTGGGAATATCCGGTTCCAATTTCATTTTACTAACAGAAATCCCCTTACGAGCAATAATCTGCTTTATATAAAAGTCTAAATTATTAAATTGTGGGCTTAAATCAAGATAATGCAAAAACGCATCTTTCTCATAACCTATATTAACAAAAGCGGCATTCAAACCAGGCATGATTTTTTTAACTTTACCCAAATATATGTCGCCTACGGCAAATTGAACGCTGGTTTTCTCTTTTGTAAGCTCGATTAATTTCTTATTTCTCATCAAAGCCATCACCACCTCATCCACCTTCACGTCTATAACCAACTCGCTACTCATTATTTCTTTATTATATTTTACAAATAAACCTAAAAGGGCAATGCCTTTTAGGTTCTATTTCACTTACTCACGACGTAAAAATTATTTTTTCTTATGACGATTCTTTCTCAATCTTTTTTTACGCTTATGAGTAGACATCTTATGTCTTTTCCTTTTTTTTCCACTTGGCATAACTTAATTCTCCTTTTCTTTATTTTTTCACTTTCTGCTTAACCTCATTCAAGAAAGGCTTGGAGGGTTTGAATGCAGGTATATAATGAGCAGGGATTTTTATAGTTACATTTTTTGAAATGTTACGAGCTGTTTTTGATGCTCTCTTTTTAGTGATAAAACTTCCAAATCCTCTAAGATACACATTAGTACCTTCAGTCAAAGAGTCTTTAACAACGTTCATAAAAGCCTCCAAAGTGGCTTGAACAGCGACTCTTTCTATTCCGGTTTCATCCGAAATTTTTTTTACGATATCCGCCTTTGTCATTTTAATAAATATTTAGTAGTCAATAATTTGTTTTTAATACGCTCTATTTTAGTGTTGCAAATATAGTGCTTTTATCCTAACTAAAAAATAATCCAACATCTTTTTTCTTCATTTTCTACGAATTATTTCCAATATTTCGCAATTTACCTTATCTTCGCACAAGATTCAATCGACAAAAATTGAGAAAATTGTTTGTTCCAAAATTGGATTCGAACAAATTTTGCCCTAAATTGTAGAGTGAATATTAATACTTATTTTTATGGTAAACAAAGTTATTTTAATCGGAAATGTCGGGGCTGACCCGGAAGTGAAATTCTTGGATGGCGGTGTGGCTGTTACCACCGTGCGTTTAGCTACAAGCGAAACTTACAAGAATAAAAATGGAGAAAAGGTTGAACAAACCGAATGGCACAATGTTGTCCTATGGAGAGGATTAGCAGAAATTGCCGAAAAGTACATTAAAAAAGGTATGAAACTTTACATCGAAGGGCGTCTGCGCACACGTTCATGGGACGATCAAAGCGGAAATAAGAGGTTTACGACCGAAATTTATGCTGACTCTATGCAGATTCTAACGTGGAAACAGGAAGGTAATAGCGAATTTACCGCTAATTCAGGTAACTACGGTAAAACAAATACCGTTGAAACATCTGCTACATCACCTATTAACACGGAAGTGAATATACAGGATGATAGTGATGATGACCTACCTTTTTAATTAGGTAAAGCCTATATGTTTAACGAATAATTTAAATTTTGGAAACAGACAGTATTCAAATTCTCGGTGATGTTCCTCTAACATCGTTCACATTTGAAATAACGGACATAGTTTTATGTATAACGTTAGCATTGCTCCTAATGATATCAGCATTGGTATCAGCTTCGGAAGTGGCATTTTTCTCACTAACGCCCTCACAATTAAGGGATATGAGAAATAGAGGACATGAAAAAACATTAGGCTTATGTAGAAAATCAGAAAAGTTGTTGGCAACCATATTGGTTACCAACAACTTTGTAAATGTAGGTATTGTTATAATATCATCATGGTTGGTTAATTCATTATTCGATTTCTCAAATAATCCGGTAATGGCATTCATTATACAAGTGATTGTAGTTACATTTATAATATTACTTTTCGGAGAAATCATACCTAAACTATATTCCAACCGTAATCAAGAGAAAGTAGCAATTTTTATGACCGCTCCCCTAATACTTTTAAGCTACATCTGCGCCCCGATTTCATATTTCTTGATACGTTTCACGTCTCTAATAAGCAAGCGGATTTCTAAGAAAAATAACATTTCTATCGACCAACTTTCTAAGGCTCTTGATCTGACAGATGAGACGGAGATTAATGAGGAAAAAGACATTTTAAAGGGAATTGTGAGATTCTCAAATATTTATGCTGCCGATATTATTCAACCTAGAATAAACGTAGTGGCAATTGATAAAAAAGAAAATTTTGCAAAGGTAAAAGAACTTATTGTTGAAAACAGTTATTCCCGAATGCCCGTTTATATGGATAATCTGGACAATATTGTGGGTATTCTCTATATAAAAGACTTACTACCTTATTTAAAAGAAAACGATGATTTTAGTTGGCAGAAATTGGTAAGAAAAGCCTATTTCGTACCTGAAACTAAGAAAATTAACGATTTACTTGAAGAATTTCAACAAAGAAAAGTTCATTTGGCAATAGTTGTTGACGAATACGGAGGAACAAGCGGCATAGTTACTATGGAAGATATTCTGGAAGAAATTGTAGGTGATATTAATGATGAAACCGACGAAAAAGATAATTCCTGCGTAAGATTGGCAAATGGAGCATTCATCTTCGACGGTAGTATACTGCTCAATGATTTTGAAAAAATTGTTGGTTTAAAACCGGATTATTTTAAAGATGTTGAAGGTGAGGCAGATACTTTAGCCGGTTTGATACTAGAAATAAAAGGTGAAATACCTCATAACAAAGATGTTGTCATCTTTCACAATAAGAGATTCACGATTCTTGATGTAGACAATCGCAGAATTAAAAAGATTAAATACGAAGTAGTGAGGAAATAAACTATGAAATTTCTTAGTAAATGTATATTTCCATTGTTAATCTGTTCGCTGATTGTCAGTTGTAAAGAAAAATATACACCTAAGCCATACGGATTTTTTCGCATTGAATTTCCTCCTAAAAGTTATCATCTCCTTGAAGAAAATTTACCTTACAGTTTTCAAATTGCAGATAATGCAACTATTGAACCCGATAAAACTTATGATGCGGAACCTTATTGGGTGAATATTGTTTACAAAGACTGTAACGCAAAAATTAACATTTCCTATAAACAGATTATTGCCGACACTTCTCTTGAAAATTATCTTGCAGATAGTCATCGACTTGCATACGCACATATTACAAAAGCCGATGCCATTCAGGAAAAAGGGTTCGAGAATAGGAAAAAAGGTATTTTTGGCGTTTTGTACCAAATTACAGGTGATGCAGCCTCTCCTGCACAGTTTTTTGTAACCGATTCTATCCATAATTTCATTAGAGGTTCCCTTTATATACACCAAATTCCTGCAGCAGATTCACTTGCTCCGGTTATTGAATACTTAAAAAAAGATATTGTAGTTTTAATGGAAACTATTGAATTCCAATAAATTCTTATTATTTTGGTAAGTTGAGCAAAACGGATAGCCAAGTCATCACATCACACATGGAAGTATGTAAATAGTTTTTAGAAAGGTTGTTATTATCTCCATAAACATAAAATGGTAATTTATGTCTTTTGCTATAACGGAAATATAAATCTTCCCTTTCTTTAATTTCCGGTACCCAACACGGAAGCAAATAATAAAGTACATCTCCGTTCTTTTTGTGATAAAACGAATTTTGCACAAGATATTCATTACCGGAAGCGTATGTGCCATGAGTAAGAGAATAAGACGTTAAAGTTTTAGCAACTCCTTCAAAATCAATAATAAAATCTGCTACCACATCTTGAAAATCTTTTAATTTAAGACCTTTCTTATTTATCAATTCCCTATTCAAATAAATCTGTACGGCATCATAATCCGTAACCCAATCACCCTCTCCGTAAAGCAAATTCAAGTAAGATTTCAAAAGTGCTACGGATTTGTAAATACTAAATTCACCGGCAGGCACACGCATTTTTGACAATTCCGTCGGTAGCAATTCTCGAGCTTCAACAAAAGTTAGAAAAGCAACGTAATGCCCCTTACCCACTTTTTCATCCAATAATGTAAAGAATTTTTCTACATCTCGGTCAAGCCTGATAACAAAGTCCTTAAACTCATTATCGGAAATTGAGAAATCTCGATTCATATAATCCAACGCATTAAAATTCAGCATTAAAAAATCGGAATCATTATCCTTACCAAGTTGTTCCTCTTTAACTAAATTCATCGCCAAAGCCGTTATCATAGAATTAATATAAGGTGTAGCTTTCAGTGCAATATAATTATTGAATCTTCTTTTTGTTTGTGAAAGGTCATAATAAAAATCCTCATTCATACCTATTTTACTTCTGATTTTCACCATAGTTGTATTAGAATTTTCTTGTTCTACAGGCATCCAACCACGTCGTAAATAATAATCGCTTTCATTTAAGGAATTGAAATCTGTAACCCATTTAGGTAATGAATCAGCATAAAATGTTGATGAAACCCATTTACCGCTTTGTTCATTGAACCACAGAGCAAGGTTTGCACAACTTCCACCGCTTAATACACTCTCTTCCTCATTTGCACCAATACTGTATACTTTTGAAAAAGAGTCTTGCATTTTCATACGACAACCAAGTGTGAGCATATTTTGATTTTCCGTAGAAGCACCCTGTAAAGTATTCCCCTCTCCTATTTCTTTGTAAATACTTGAATACACATTGTTTATTCGTCTTCGTTTCAAACGGTCATACCAATCATGTCCGACAATACCATGGACATTAGGCAATGCTCCGGTATAAATAGTAGTCTGATCCACACCTGTTTGCGAATAAAAATAATCATACCCCAACTCATATTGCCTATCTGACATAAAACGTCGTAAGCCGTTTTGGCTTAATAAATGTTCATACATCTGCAACCATTCGGGATAAAAAAACGAAATCGTTACACCTACAACCAATTTCGGTTTCTCTTCCGAATGAAGTATTGAATTTACAAAAATCAAAATAATTAGAAATAAAAAGCTTACCCCTCTCATAGTTCATTCTTAATATAGTGCTCCAAAGTTATAAATTATAAGTAGAATTCCAATAAATCACTTTTTTTGTTATTTGTTTTTCGTAAATTCTTTTTATTTCGTACATTTACAACTGTATTTGATAGCATAAAAATAAAAGACGAATGGAATCACCGGCTAAATTTGAACTTACAGAAAAGTTGCGGACTTATATTTCACGCTACGGAATTAATGATTTCAGTGAAGAGCATTTGAAAAAGGTGGGAATATCATTAAAAGATCTGAAGGAGAATTTTCATAACAGACAAGATATAGTAAGTACTATTCTTGAATATGAAAGAAAATGCTTTGAAGATATTTTTAATAAGAATAATTTTGACGGATATAACGCTATTGATATTCTTCTATTGGTTAGTAACGAAATAAATAATCGTTTTTTCAATGTAACTCCTTCGGTAACAATGGCTCTTGCTTCCGCATATCCTGATATTTACGAAAATCATAAGAATTTACGTGCCAATTTTATTTATGAAAAAATGCTTATAAATATTGAGAAAGGCAAACAACAGGGGATGTACGTTAAAGATATATCAAGTGAGTTGATGGTGAGAATGTTCATTGCAAAATTAAACGATATTCATAATCCCGAAATATATCCACCGGAAGCATTCACTTTCGCTACTATTTTTAATAATCTGATTGACAAGTTTATAAATGATGTTGCAAATGAAGATGGTAAAACTTATTATAAGCACAGGAAACAGTTATATAGCGTTTTAAATTTTAGATGATTTTAAATATATAAGTATTATTCAATGCAACTCCAATAACATATTAATAAAAATCATGAAATACCAAATAGATAACGTTGATAAACAGATACTTTCTTATCTCGTAAAAAATGCAAGAGTACCGTTTCTCGAAATCGCCAGAGAATGTAATATATCAGGAGCAGCTATCCATCAAAGGGTCAAAAAGATGGAAGATGCCGGTATCATACAAGGTTCACGCTTTGTGGTGAATGCACAGGCAATAGGTTTGAATGTGTGTGCCTACATAGGTATTACTCTTGACCATGCCCATAAGTATAAAGCAGTGGTTAAGGAATTGGCTAAAATTCCGGAAATAACGGAATGTAGTTTTATCACCGGTCCCTACACTTTTTTTGTAAAAGTGATGTGTACCAATCACCAACATCTTATGAATGTGTTAATCAACACTTTTCAAAACATGCCGGGTATCACAAAAACCGAAACTTTTATCTCTTTGGAACAACTGATTGATAAACAAATTGACCCGATTAACGACTGTTTAAAAGTTAAATAAATTTCATGAAACAATCAGTACAAACTTTACAACAATTTGCCATTGAGTCTGCATACAAAGTTGGTGATATTCACTTGAAATATTTCAGAAAAGATAATCAAAATGCCGAAATCAAGTCGAATATTTCCGATCTTGTTACACGTGCCGACAAGGAAAGTGAAGCATATTTAATTGAACAAATCACATACAATTTTCCTGACCACAATATATTAGGAGAAGAAAGCGGTAACCATGAAGGCAAACATAAAAGCGGTTATCGCTGGGTGATTGACCCGCTTGACGGTACAAACAACTATAATCAAGGTTTACCGGTTTTTGCCGTTTCTATAGGACTTCAATATGAAAATACTACTATTATGGGTGTAGTTTATGCCCCTTATTTAAAGGAACTTTTCACTGTAATCAAAGGTGAAGGTTCGTTTCTTAACGGTGAACGCTTAAAGGTATCAGAAAAAACGGAACTTAATGAATGTGTATTGGGAACAGGTTTCCCTTATGACAAGGGTAC
Source organism: Culturomica sp. (assembly GCA_031262745.1). GTDB lineage: Bacteria > Bacteroidota > Bacteroidia > Bacteroidales > Marinifilaceae > JAISHE01. The sequence continues at coordinate 20,776 of JAISHE010000076.1, forward strand.
AAATCCTATTAATAATATATCTAATGTTGCAGCTATCCTACCTCATTTACGTGGAATAAGACGAATGGGTGCCGCTGCCTACGACCTTTGCAGCACAGCTGCCGGCTATCTTGATGCATATTGGGAATTGGATTTGAAACCTTGGGACATGTGTGCAGGAGCATTAATAGTGGAGGAAGCCGGTGGCGAAATTTTCCACTTCCGTAACGATCGTAATATATCTATAATAGCAGGTAATCACAATCTTATAGAAAAAGTAAGGACATTTATAAAATAAAAACAGGATCCTAATGACCCTGTTTTATATAAAATATTTAATTCTATTTATTTGAAAAAAGCTCCTACTCCTTCTCCAATTCCTTTTAACGCACTACCTCCGGTGTGAATCAAAATAATTTTACGACCTTCATCAAAAGCCTTTTTGATTTCCGAACCGCCTTTAACTACTTTTGCTAACGCCATATCTTCCCCATGTACTTCGGTTACTTTAAGTTTACCCACAATCGGTTGAACCGTTTTGCCTGCAACTTCTCTTTCAACTTTAACATCAAAAGTGTGTCCTTTATCAATACCAAAAGAAGATCCACAGTTGATATAAACTATTTCAGCTTCCTTCTTCTTATTGATTTTTTCTATCGAAAGTACTGTTGCTTCCAACGGAAAATTATCTCTCACAAACTTACGCATGGAAATCTTTATATAATCGGTGGTATTTAATACCGCATCTTGCGGAGTTGAACCAGTTTTAGCATTCAAACCCGAATATGTAAAGTTCTTAGACGCTTTCACCGTACCATCGGAAGCATTGGTAACTTTAAGAGAAAAATTAATAAGACCATCATAGTAAATCGATCCGTCATCAAATTTCTTCTTAATGCCACTCATTTCCGTTATATCACCGGTCATAATTAGCTGTGCTCCCTTTGTAGTCATCATTTCGGTGCGAGCAGTTGCATCACTTATCGCACTTTCTGCAGCACGTCTTTCGGCTTCCAATTTTAATGCTTCTTCCGAATTAACATCGATAACGGTTATCTGCCCCGTATTTTCAATCCCTGAGATGATTGCATTACGCAACATATTGGCATAGTTTTCGGAAACTTTAGAAGCACGTGTAAACTTATCCACCAACATAACCTTTTTAACGGGAGTATCTTGTGAATAACCTACAAAAACGAAAGCTACTAATATGAATAAAATGGAAAGTCTTCTCATAACAGATGCAACATTTCAATTAATTAGCTGCTTGTGAAGATGCGTTATCTTGCATTGCTTCGTTGAAAACTTGTTTGAATTTTTCATATTCGTAATCCGTACGAAGTTTGTCATCTGTACTGATTTTCTTGTTAAGAGCTTCAACAACAGCATCTGCTTTCATTTCCACCGCAATATACGATCTGTATTTACCATCGGAAATTGATTTGGTAGTTTTTTCACAAATAACGCGAGAACCTGCTAACACTTGATTCACTACAGTACGTACCATGTCTTGATAACGTCTTTTGGCTTCTTCATCAAGACCTGACTGATAAGAGGATGTATAATCGTCTATAACTCTCTTAACGGTAGCTTCAACCTGTGTAGCCAACTCACCACGTGCATCCGACAACACTTTTTTCTTTGCAGTAGACTGATCTACACTTAGTCCCACGGCGTTAGCTCTAAACGCTTTTTCATCGGAAAAAAATTCCGGTCCGGAACAGTGAGTAACAACATCAACTTCGTCACTTTGCATAACTTTTTGAGCAACTTGTTTTTGACCGCCACATGAAGCTAAAGTCAATGCGACAACACCAATCAATAAATAATAACATTTTTTCATAAATTCTAAAATTAAAGGTTTAATATTACTTCAAGTTTCTAAGTTTGACCATCCCCTGTTTGTTAGAGAATTGAGCCAATTTTATTTCTTTTAATTTTGGTAAACTAATAAATAACGCCGTAACGACTTTCGGTACAATTTTAGTATTTACTCTATAATTACTTTCCGAAGCACCCAATTTCATTTTAACAATTTCAACTTTCTCTCCTTTTTCATTAACAAAATATAAATCACTGTCAGCGAAAAGAAGATCAAAATCCTCATCGGTTGTATTTGAAACTGCAAACTCTGCGACACATCTATCTCCGTACATTTTCATTTCTACAAAACCTATGTAGATACCTTCTGCAAATTCTCCGTTGTCCACAACATCATCATCCTCAACAGTAGTCGGAGTTTTTACGACAGATTTTTCCGTTGTAGGTATACTTTTACGAATATCCCCTTCCGTAAAAATATTTATTTCTTTCAAATCTGCAGATAATTCCTTATTTAAACGTTTTAGTACATCACGAGTAGCTTGCGCTTTAGCACTCTCCTTAGTCTTACTTTCCGCAACCATCGTTTTAAAATCGTTGATAGAGTAATTCAAAAGTTCCGCACCGCTACGATTATTTATTATTCGAATATCGACATTAGTGAAATACTCTTTAAAATCATACATATCTCCGCTAACCTTACCTCCTTGCGTAAAATTACTACTAACTTCAACAATCGCATCAGCCAAAGAAGGTTCACTTACAACATTAAAATAATTTTTCGTTAATAAACTTTTGACAGCTCGTGTAATACCTTCATTTTCATCAGAAATCACTTTAACAAATGCGTTGATTGCCGATTTCTCCAAATTCACAAACAGCACTTTTGAAGGAACTCTGGTAGACAAACTCCTTAAAACTCCTTCATAAACAGTACCTCTTAAATTACGTGTTACTACATTCATATTGACAGTTACGGCAATTTCCTGTTTTTGAATTTTAGAATTTATATTTTTTACATATAATTTTACTTGACCATTTTGATCGGTGGCGTCATCACTTGAAAGCGAACCAGTACCGGATTTGAAGATACAAGTCAATTTCACATTTTTTAATGGTGTGCCGTTTTTTGACAAAGTTAACACAAAAGGCTCTGCAATTCCCTGAAAAGCTTTACCTGTCATTGATTCCGGTACAGCGTTAATCGACACTCCATCGAAAATAGAATTAAGTGAAGAATACAACTCTCTACCAACATTTACGTCATCTTTTACTAAATCTTCATTAATTAAAGGTGTTATCTCCTGTAAACCTTTGATATAAAATTCCATGGCTGAGATCAACTCTCCATTCGTCATGGCTTGTTTACCACGCATAAGATAATCATAACCTTGTGCGGTTACTTTATCTTGCTTATCTTTGAGATATTCCTCATAATCAAACTTATTCAACTCATAATAAACCCAATATTCGGTATTATTTTCCCAAGTATCTACCAATTGAAATTTTTCAATCTCATTTTTTGCCTGAATATCAATGGTTTCTTTAAACTTAGATTCAAACGTATTATTATCTTCAAATGTGTACATTAAAGAGTTTGAAGAAACTTCTACTTTTATTTCCGATACCAAATCACTTAGAGCATTTTGTTTAGCAATTTGCTGATAATCTTTTTCAGTCTTTAAACTTCTACCTATTCCGATGTAATACATAGAATTTATCGGTCTATCTGTTACCCAATCAGGCTTTTGTTGACCGTACAAACATGTTGTAACAAAAACGATTACAATTAAAAGAAGCCGTTTCATAATATTAAGCGGTTATAGTTATATAAATTGTATTTCCGTCCACACGTCTTTTGCAGGAAATTCCTTCCTGTTGCAAATATTCCCAAAGTTTAAAAGCAAAGTCATTGGCATCCAATGGTGTACCGCTCTCATCTTTATTAGGGATTTGAATTTGATCAAAAATTATAGCATCTGCAACCGTACCTTGAACATGGTACTTACCACCAACTGCATTTTTTTTAACCCACAGACGTAAAAGATCCGAAAGGTAATAACCACTCGTACCCACTTCCGATTCCATATCCAAGGTAGATGTTTCGTCAATCGAAACGTTAAGAACGATACTATTACCTCCAGATATTTTCTTAGCAAAACTTGTTGAAATATCCTTTAAAAATGGATCCAAGATATCGCTTATCGTGTAGAGCACCAATTGATCGGTAGCATTCGTGTTAAATCTGTTAGAAGTTGCCTGTTTTGAGGCAAGTATATTACCGGTCGAAGTTTCATAAGCTCTCAGTGAAAGACTTACACGACTACCGTTTGCAGCAACGTCCTTGTTTATATCTACAGTTACATAAACATCCGAACCTGAATTTCTAATCAATTGCTTATCAAATGAATCCGAATTATTTGTTTCAAACAGCATTGATCTTTTGGCAGCAGCCAACTTAGCTTGGAAATCAACAATTGTAACACCTTTATTGGTAAAACCTTCCTGAACTTTTGCCACTGCAATTCTTTTATCGAAATCATTGCTCAAAATCTCGTCATACGATTCTCCTTCTGCTTTGTATGGAACCACCATTATGGTAGGCATATTAATCTGTTCTTGAGTTTCTTCCATAGAAATACGATCTACAGCCTTTGTTATAATCTTGTTTTGTTCCAAATCCCTCAACAACACCTCATTAAGAAAAATCAAACGCACGGTAGCTTTGTACTTCTTATTATATGAAAGCTTTTCAGAATCCTCTGTTTCATAATCTCTAACAAAATTATGATATCTTCCTTGATCGAAGAAGCGTTCCATATAATCTCGATATTTCATAATATCGTTAGGATCTAAGAGCGGCTTACCATTATTAAGACCTTGTATACCAACAAAAAAGTAAGTATAAAAAGCAGACCTTACTGCCATATCGGGAGCATCTTTCTTTTTATCTGCAATCCCGGAAGTACGAACCGTAACAACACCCACTGATTCCCCAATAAATGTTACATCATTAGAATAATCTGCTGCCAACCAATTTTGATTTTGAGCAAATATCGTAGTTAGTAGAAAAACACCTGTAATTAAGCAACTTAATCTTTTCATAATAGTCTATACTTAGTTTTTGATCGGTATCTATTCAAATCCGAATGCACAAAGCTATAAAAGTTTTTAACGTTTCCCAAATTTTATTAAAAAAAACTGCCTCAAAACGTACTTATTTGAGGCAGTTCTAACATATAATCTATGTGTTATTAATATCCGAAAATAGTTTCGGTTTTAAGTTTTGTAATCTTCCCGTAAGACTTCAAAGCATCCAAATCTATATCTTTTTCATCCCCCAGTATGTAATAGGTATAAGTACGATTTTTTACCCATTTCTCTTGGAATTTCTTAACATCACTCAAAGTGAGCGTTTGAAGTTCTTCAAAAAGAAGTTTTCTTCTATCAACGTTCAAGCCGAGATCTTGTGCCGACATGTAATCCCAAAGAACAGAAGCTTTTGTAACCCTTGAAGTACGTATGTTTGTAATCAAAGACTCTTTAGATAAAGCAAATGCTTTTTCGGATTCCGGCATATCATTGATAATTTCGTCAAATGCTTTCATTGCATCAATTACTTTATCATTTTGAGTAGCGATAAACATATTATAATAATACGGTCTATCTAATCTTGAAGGCTGACGTAGACCTGCACTTGCACTATAAGCCAATCCTCTTGCTTCTCTCATTTCCTGAAAAACTATTGCATTCATACCACCTCCGAAATAATCATTGTATAGTGTGGCAATAGGAGTAACCGACAAATCAAATAGCTCTCCTCTATTAGAGAAACCTCCCATATAAACCTGTTTAGCTGCATAAGGTGCAACCAAAACCTTATTTTCTTTAGTAAGCAACATATCACGCTTAGTGATTTCCAACGGTTTTAATGTTTCAGGTACTCTATGAAGTGTATTCAATTCTTTAACAACATCTTCCTTTGCTAAAGTACCATAATAAAGAATAGTATGTTCATAACCATTTAGTTGCTTTGTTTTAGACAACAAATCTTCAGGTTTCAAAGAGTTCAGTTCCTTTTCAGACATTATATTGAGAGAAGGTGAATTTGCTCCATACATTGCATACATTTGCAAACGAGAGAAGTTAGTCCTTTGACTCTTTTTATTGTCGATACGGTCTTTCAAAATATCCGACTTCATGTTGTTTAATACTTCAACATTCGGTTGAGCGTCCGCAAGTACATCTTCAAATAATTTCAAAGCAGAAGGCATACTTTCATTCAATCCCGACAGGGTTACATAAATTCTTTCCGAACCTACACTCACCGAATAATCACAAGCTAACTTATAAAATTCTTGTTTAAGTTGTTCCGGAGTCATTGTACTTGTACCCAGATATTCAAGATATTGCACAGCGGTTCCCAGTGTCTTGTCATCATTAGTACCCATATCAAAAACATAGGTCAAAGAAAACAAATCATTAGTTACATTTTGTTTGTAAAGAACCGGTATTGAAGATTTTATATCAAACTTCGCGAGATCTTTGGAATAATCCAAAAATACAGGTTCGATCGGTTTTGCAGTGCTGTTTTGGATTTCAAGCAGAAAAGCACTTGCATTATCCCTATTCATCTGGATAGGAGTGATATGCGGTTTTTCCATTTTCAATTCGTTAGGATCTTTACCCTCACGTTTGTAAACCACAACATAATTGTCATCTTTAAGGTACTTCTGAGCAAATGTTACTATATTTTCTTTCGTAACTTTGCTAATATTGTCAAGTTCAGCAACTTCATCTTTCCATGGAGTTTCGTTAATGAAAGCCTGTACAAACATATCAGCTCTCGCATCATTACTTTCAAGCGTTGATTGAAGATCTCTTTTCACATTATTCACAACCGAAACAAGTAAATCATTTGCAAATTCTCCTTTTCTTAAAAGTTCCATTTGCTGAAGTAACAAATCCTTAACTTCTTCAAGTGTTTGACCTTTCTTTGGAGCAGCACCCATACAAAGCATACCCGCATCAGGCAAATTATAATAATATGCGTAGGCATAAAGAAGCTTTTGCTGTTGATTAAGATTAAGATCTATAATACCGGCTTTACCATTGGTAAGCACGTTACTCAACATATTAATTACGGTAGATTCCTTACTTTTCTCTCCGGGAACCCTCCAAGCAATTGTAACATTTTCAGCTTCCAAGCCTAATACTTCCGTAGTTATGGGTTCTGTAATCGGTGATTCCGGAGTGAATGCAGGTTCCTTCAAATCTTTATTCGGTTTCATTTGACCGAAATATTTATTCAATATAACAATAACTTCATCCGGATTGAAATCACCTGCCATACAAATTGCCATATTATTAGGTACATACCATTTTTTATAATAGTTTTTTATGTTGGTGATAGAAGGATTTTTCAAATGTTCCTGAGTACCAAGCACTGTGTGAGTACCGTAAGGGTGGTTTTTAAAAAGTTCCGAAAGTATTTTTTCGGAAACTTTACGACCATCTCTCGTAAGAGACATATTTTTTTCTTCGTAAACAGTTTCCAGTTCGGTGTGAAAACCACGAATTACGTTATTTTCAAAACGGTCAGACTGTATTTTTGCCCAATTTTCAATTTCATTTGACGGAATATCTTCAACATAAACAGTCATATCCATACTTGTGTAGGCATTGGTACCGCGTGCACCGATTGCAGACATCAATTTATCGTATTCATTCGGAATAGACAATTTTGAAGCCTCATAAGAAATACTGTCAATTTGTTTGTAGATCGCAGTACGTTCTTCCGGATCGGTCTTAGTTCTATAAACTTCAAAAAGAGCCTCAATCTTGTCAAGATAAGGTTTTTCCTCGGCATAATTCTGAGTACCGAACTTTTCCGTACCTTTAAACATAAGATGTTCAAAGTAGTGAGCCAAACCTGTTGTTTCATCAGGATCATTTTTGCCTCCGACTCTTACGGCAATATTTGCCTGAATTCTGGGGGCTTCTTTGTTTACACTCAGATAAATTTTCAAACCGTTATCAAGAGTATAGATCCTTGCATTCAAGGGATCTCCGGGTACTGTTTCATAATTGTACTTTCCGGAACAAGCCGCAATGATTACCATCATCAACGGCAAAAAGAAAAGTCTAATAAGTTTTTTCATTTTAATTTAAGTATAAAGTGTGATTTTGCAAAGTTATTTAAAAATTTAAGATTGTTTGAATTTTTATGAAATTTTTAAACCAAAAACTTTTTGAAACTCTTGCAGTAAATCTTTTTTCAAATCAAAAGTCTCTATTCCACAACCAAGTTCTTGTGAGACAGACGTTACTCCTTTATCTTTGAACCCACACGGATTTATGTAATCAAAATATTTCAAATTAGTGTTAACGTTCAAAGCTAAGCCATGCATCGTTATATAATTGGAACACTTAACTCCTATTGCGCATATTTTCCGAGCATTAGAGGAATTAGAGTCCAACCAAACACCGGTAGCACCCTCCAGTCTATCGGCAGTTATCCCATATTTATGCAAAACATTAATTACAACTTGCTCCAAATTTTGAACATAAGTTTTCACACCTATCGAAAACTCTTCCAAATCAAAAATCGGATATACAACTTGCTGACCGGGACCATGATAAGTGATATCCCCACCTCTATCTACTTTTATGAAATCAGTGTCCGAAGAGCGAAGTTTTAAAGCATCCATAAGCATATTCGCTTCATCGCCGCTTTTACCAATAGTATAGACATTAGGATGTTCGGTAAAAAGTAGATAATGTTCCTCCAATCTATTATCTTTTTTTTCTCTACGAATTTTTTCCAAAAGTTCCTTTTGTAATTGCCATACTTCACGATAAGGAGACAATCCCAGATCTATGTATTTTACATTTTTCATCGTTTTTTAGAATATACGTGCCGTTCGGCGTGATAACTTGACCTAACAAGCGGACCGCTTTCTACAAATGTGAAACCTTTTGCAAGTCCTATCTTTGCATATTCGGCAAAGGTTTCCGGAGTTATATATTCTTGAACTTCAATATTTTTATTAGTCGGTTGTAGATATTGACCGATAGTCATGACGTTGCAACCTACTCTACATAAATCATCCATAGTTTCCAATATTTCTTCTTTAGTTTCGCCCAAACCGAGCATTATACCGGATTTTGAAACAATACCGCTTTCGGCAACCTGCTTTATAACAGCAAGTGAAACCGAATATGTAGCACGACTTCTAACGCTCGGAGTTAAGCGTTTCACTGTTTCTAAATTATGAGAAATTACATCCGGAGAGGCAGCAATTATTTTGTTTATAAGATCTTCTCTACCATTAAAATCAGGTATCAACACTTCCATTGTTAAATGCGGATTTAGCTGTTTTACAGTTTCTATCACTTTAACCCAGTGGCTTGCACCGTAATCATCCAAATCATCTCGATCAACGGAAGTAAGCACAACATGCTTCAATTTCAAATCGGATACTGATTTTGCCACCTTTACAGGTTCTTCCTTATCAAGTGGCAAAGGAGGACCGGTGGTAACATTGCAAAACCTGCAAGCACGGGTGCAAACATTACCTGCAATCATAAATGTAGCCGTGCCACACCCCCAGCATTCACCCTGATTTGGACACATTCCACTTGTGCAGATTGTATGCAGATTGTGTTCACGTACAGTGTTTTGAACATTTAAAGAAAGTTGACCTTTGGGAAGTCGTATTTTGAGCCATTCCGGCTTTCTTCTGTTAATCATTATTTTGCAATTTATGATAGTATGCACAATACACTTTAATTCCACACTCCTGACATTTAGGTTTACGAGCCGTGCACACATATCTACCGTGAAGTATCAACCAATGGTGAGCCGTAGAAAGCAACTCCGATGGTATTCCGGCAGTGAGCTGTTTTTCAACTTCCAACGTTGTTGTGGCATTAGTAACCAATCCCAAACGATTAGCCACTCTGAAAACGTGTGTATCCACAGGCATTGCCGGTTTATCGAAAGCCACAGCCAAAACTACATTTGCAGTCTTACGCCCCACTCCGGGCAGAGTTTGCAAATCTCCGGCATTATCCGGTACCTCTCCACCAAAATCATCAACCAACTTGCGTGCCATTTGTGAAAGATGTTTTGCTTTATTGTTAGGATAAGATATGGACTTTATAAGTTGATATATTTCTTCCGGCTCAGCTTCAGCCATTGATTTTACATCCGGATATTTCGCAAACAAAGTCGGAGTGGTTTGATTAACGCGTTTATCCGTACATTGAGCAGACAAAATCACTGCAACAATCAATTCGTACGGATTTTTGTAGTGCAACTCACTATTTACAACCGGCATGTTTTCCTGAAACCAATTGATTATACCATTATATCTTTCTTTTTGCGTCATCAGTTTTATTTTTCTGTTGAGTTGTCTTCATTGTCCGAAGTTTCGTTCGTTTCGTCGCTTGTTTGCTGAATATTAGTGTCATTTGATAGACCTTCTATTTTCTGCAAAAAACGCTTTATTTTAGAACTCGGACAAAGTGTAATTGTATATAATACCTTCTTTTCCTTATCATTAGTTGTTATTATTTTCTTCTCTTCGTCTTCATTTCTTAAAGCATCATTGTATTCAAGATTAGATGAAAGCGTAAATAAATTATTATTGGAATATTCAAAATAGTACCAAGTTTCATCCTTCTTTAAATATATAAACATCTGATTTGAAACATATCTGGGTATACATTCCATAACAATTTCCCATTCTTTTTCCACAGGAGTATTCAACATTGAACGTATCAACACTTTGTCATTTGCAACGTATGAGCGTGATTTTGTTTTCCACTCAATATTCAAAGAATCCAAAACAATAATTCCATTTAGTTGCGCGGGTACGTTATTACTGTTTTTTGCCAACTGTTTTTTCAATTCAACCTCATTACCATAAAGTTGCACCAATTTTTCAACAAACATCTCATCCGTATTCACACGTTTGGGATGGTTATCGGTAAAATCCTTATATATAATACTTTTCATCTTAGGCAAGAGTTCAAACGATATATTGTATAGTGCATTCCGAATATAAAATGTCTCTTCTTTAAAAATGAAACCTATATCACCGGCTATTTCTTGTTGTATGCCAATCATATTCATTGCCATATTAAGTTTACCAAAACCGTTAATTTCTTCTTTGTCAGGTATATAATCAAAGTGATAATATTTTTTATTTACATCTTTTATCGTGTATAAGTTTTTATCTTTTATCCACGTTAGCTCACCTTTGCCTTCCAAGATAATATTATCATTGTAAAACAAACGATTACCGGTGAAAACGGCATAAGGTTTAACCGTTTTATCTACATTAAGAAATATACCATTGTAAATGCGGGCGGACTTATCGTTCTTATTTTCAAATGCGATAGGAATGCTTACTTCTTGGAACTTCAAATATTCCGATATCCTCATCCAAGACTGTTTCAGATAATTCGGGTCGGAAGACAGTTTTATATAGCCATCATAGAACATGTCCGGCTTTTTAGAATTCATCACCATCTCTCCTTTATAAAGAATACCATTGTTGAGTTTAAAGTTCTTATCTTCAGCAAGATCAGCAGTAGCAGAAATATTACGCAATGAATCCAAACCGATACGATTGAAACGAACTATCGTAAGTTCCTTATCTTGATTTACATAATTAAAGTTACCGCTACCGTTAAAATTATACCTACCACGTAATTTCAAATTTACTTCGGTCAAATTTTTAAGAGAATCCTGTGTTTCACAAAATAGTTTCCCGTTAGTAAATTCTTTAATATCACCATCATTAGCAATAAAAATTTCTCCTGTCTCCGGATAAAACCGTCCGTTAGCTATATCCACGTGATTCACCCATCGACAAGCAATCTCACCGGTTGCAAGATTATACTGCGCAAGAGGTGCAATAAAACGAAGCGAATCCATATTAATCAAGGTAGAAACAAAAACATTACGTGCCAAAGGCGGCAGTTCATTTTCATTTTCAATCTTCCAAAGACGAGTAAGCTCGCTGTTATCTTCTATACCTATGTTTAGAAACTCTTCATTCATGTACCACGTAAATGACTTAAAGCTGCTACGGAAATGGTTAGACGGGAAATCCGCCATATTTTCATCCGTATTATTTATGAACTTACCAGTATTTTTAATCAGATCTATATGAGCCTGAACATTAGCCGTATTCAATTGTATATTTTTGTTGGTAATCGATCCCAAGCGAAGATTTGCTTTCTGTGATATTATGTTGTTTTCCTGAATATTGAAAAGAGAAGACGAAAGTACAGCACCTTTTAATTCCAAATTGCCCGAAGCATCCAACAGATCATCATAAACAAGCAAACTACCGCTATGTTTAACTCTTCCGTCATAAATCACAAAAGGTTCTTTCCGATTGTTTGCATAAAGCACTTCACTTTTCCTCAGATAGTTAACTCCTATATCATTTGCAGTAACACCCGGACGTTTACCGGCTATGGCATTCACCGAGAAAAGTTTGGTTTCACTAACCAACGAATCAGGTAAAAGTTTTATCACATGTGATTCAAAATCGGAATGATTAATACTAACACTACCATCTGCTATCATTCCTTTTTTGTCAAGCATAATTTTGCTTTTAACATTACCATGACCGTAGAGAGAAAGTCCCGCAAGCGGTGTTTCAAATTCCATACCCATGTATTTATCGGGCATCAACTTCAATCTGTCATCTATATCAGGTAATATGTTGGAAACCAAGCGACCATTGAACGCATAATCAATCTTATTACCGTCATTAATATCTTTAATAATATAAGGCTGCAAAACAAAATAAAAACTATCCTTTTTGTATTCTCCATTGGCTATATCCTCGAAATATACATAAGATTCGGAAGTTGAATTAAGTATAGGATAACCGGAAATATTTTTACTACCTGATTTATTGTCGGGTTTATCAATTTGGATACTTCCTTTTATGTCTCTAATCATACTATTGATAACTTCTCCACGTCCGTTGGTAAACTTATCAGCTAAATACATCGTCATAGAATCAACCTTAGGAAATTTGATTTCATAATCTTTATAAGAAAAGAATAAACTATTTCCGAACATGTCAAACATGCCGGCATTCAATTTACCGCTAAATTCCATATCACGATTTTGATGTAGAACGACCTTATCTTCAGCCGGTTCCACAAAAATATTCTTGTTTTCACTAATCGTAAAACGCTTCACACCATTAATAGTCAAGCTATGATCCGCCAAATTCAATTGTGCATTTACAATTCCCTTGTCAGGCAATGACACAAAACTCAAATTATCATAATCCTGTTTACCGATTCTTGCCCTTATATAATCATAAAGTCTTGATTTCAAAGTAACCTTATCATTTTTCTCATCAAAATACAAGAAATCATCATACGAAAGTAACACAATTTGACGCCGCAACTGCCCGATAGGTTTTTTCATATATTCGGCGTACTCACCAAGTGAAAAAGTGCTATCATTCAACACAACGGAAGTTTGATAAAGTCCGTTTAACGGATGAATTGCATCCAACCCTTGCATGTTGTCAAAGATCGCATCACTAAAAAAGTTTATCGATTCAAAACCGGCTTTCAATAAACCTGAACGACTTGTCATCCTGAACGATGCAATATTTGTGTCGATTTTCCATATAAATTCGTCCACATCCATAAGCAATTGATGATATTCATCACGGAAGGGTATTTGCATACTTTGCTCTGTTGTACGCTTCACAGCAACAATGTTGTTGTGTTTCGTGTATGTGAAACCTACCAAAGAATGAGTTATATTTTTACCCTCCAAATCAAGTTTAATATTTGATACTCCGCTCAAAATTCTAAGTGTATCTATTGAAAAACGCTTGGAATAAACATACAAATTCATTGTATCATTCGGAGCAATATGTAATGATGCTTGTTGATCGTCGTCTCCTACACCAAAAAAAACTTGCCCCTCGTACAAAATTCCACCCTCATAAGATATTCCCGCAAATATCGAATCTATTTTTATTTCATTTGAATATGAAACGAAACGTGGAAATTTCACATCCTTATTCCTTGAATATTTTAGAGCATTGTCGCGCAATTCACCTTCAATAGGATCGGGATATTCGGAAGGAAAATGAAACATAACGGAATCGGCTTTATAATCGGATGTTTCCATATTCACAACATACTTCTTCAATTCCGCATACATTGTGTCATTCCAATATACTGTGCCTCCTGCGCCATGAAGCAAATTATCCGTAAAATAATAATCCACATGCGTTTTGTGTATAAAAATCGAATCCTTCAAAGTTTTACACACAACAATTGCCGAATCAATATCAATTTTCAAACCTTCCGATGAGTGTAACCATTTATAATCTCCTCTAACAAACCATTGATGAGAACCTCGCCTTATGAAAAACTCTGAGTCTGTTATAATACCATGTGTAAGAACTATATAATCATTAACCGTCGAACGTTTTTTATCATTCGCAGACAAACATTCTTCCAATCCTTCCAACCAAATTTGTAGATTTTCTTTTTGATTACGTGAATAGAAAGTCATTACTATTTCCAAGTAATTTTTCAAATAAGGAACCGGTGCAAGCCTTAATCCTCTTAGCTCAAAGAAAACACTGTCAATTTTTTGCTTATCACAGTCAGTCAAAAAATCCGAATTAAAAACATTCATAAAATTTTCGACAAGTTTTTTCTTATCTGCCTGTTTCAAACTAAAAAATGCCGTTTCAAGTTCATTATTAAGATTTGTTTTCTCAGCATCATTCTGTGCAAACAATTCAAAAGAAAACAACAATAGTAAAAAAAATAGTGCTTTATTCATGCCCATCAATTTATATCTCAACAAAAGTACACTTTTATTTTAAACAAGGAATTAGCAGTCATACAAAATATTTGCGTAAGAATATCCTCAAAATTTCGTAAACTTGAAGAAGTAACGTAGACTGTCTCCAATAATTATCGTGTGTACCGAAAAAAAATTTAAATTATTTGGAAATAATCAGTTTTTATCTACCTTTGCACCACGAAAATTTTTCCTAAGGGGTATGAAAAGCGGAGAGAGTCCCACCTCGTGGTAGTAACTATAAAACAATTTAAAATGTACGCAATTGTTGAAATTGCCGGTCAACAGTTTAAAGTTGAAAAAGACCGGAAAGTGTATGTACATCGTCTTGAAGCAGAAGAAGGTGCACAGGTTGAGTTTGAAAAAGTCATGTTGGTCGATGAAGACGGAAATGTGAAAATCGGTACTCCTCTGATCGAAGGAGCTAAGGTAACTGCTAAGGTTCTCGCCCACCTAAAAGGCGACAAAGTGATAATCTTCAGAAAAAGAAGAAGAAAAGGTTATCAAAAGAAAAGAGGTCATCGTCAATATTTGACCCAAATACAGATAGAAGCAATTAATGCTTAATTTTTAACTTCTAAAATTATAAGAAATGGCACATAAGAAAGGAGTCGGTAGTTCTAAGAACGGACGCGAATCGGAAAGTAAACGATTAGGAGTGAAAATATGGGGCGGTCAAGCTGTGAAAGCAGGTAATATTATTGTTCGCCAAAGAGGTACGGTACATAATCCGGGTTTAAATGTAGGCATAGGTAGAGATCACACCTTGTTTGCATTGGTTGACGGTCAAGTTGTTTTCACAAAGAAAAGAAACAACAGATCATACGTTTCCGTAAAGCCTATTGCAGAATAAATTTACCAAAATAGATTTTAATTTTTTTTCATAGCTCCTGTAAGGAATACTTACGGGAGTTTTTTGTATTTTTACGCTTCGAAAGCAATTCATAAAATTTATATTATATGTTGAATCTAAAATTTATTCAGGAAAATAAAGATTTTGTCGTAGAACGCTTGGCTGTCAAGAATTTTGATGCCAAAGAAACCGTAGATAAAATTATCACTTTAGACAATAATCGCAGACAAATGATGGTTGAAACGGAGACAAAACAAGCTTTGATGAACACCATTTCCAAAGAAATCGGCGCATTAATGAAAGACGGCGAAAAACATGAAGCTGAAAAAGCCCGACAGGAAACTTTTAAATTAAAAGAAGAAATTGCCGGTCTGTCATCTCAGTTGGCAAAGGTTACGGATGAATTGAATGAAACTCTGCTGCGCTTACCTAACCTTCCGCATACTTCGGTACCTAAAGGTAAGTCGGAAGCCGATAATGAGATTGTTCGCATTGTTACCGATATTCCGCAGAGAAATGATAATGATGTACCTCACTGGGAATTAGCCAAAAAATATAACATTATAGATTTTGAAACAGGAGTGAAGATAACCGGTGCAGGATTTCCTTTGTACAAAGGTAAAGGTGCAAAATTGCAAAGAGCTTTGATTAATTTCTTTTTGGATGAAAACACAAAAGCCGGATATAACGAGGTGATGCCTCCTATTATGGTAAATCAGGATTCCGGTTACGGCACAGGTCAATTGCCCGATAAAGACGGTCAAATGTACTATGTGAATGAAGATAAATTATATCTTGTACCCACAGCGGAAGTCCCTGTTACCAACATTTACAGAGATATGATTCTTGAAGGCGAGCAACTACCGATTAAAAATACTGCCTACACCCCTTGTTTCCGTCGTGAAGCAGGTTCCTACGGTAAAGATGTTAGAGGATTAAACCGTTTACACCAGTTCGATAAGGTTGAGATTGTTCAAATTACAAAGCCGGAACTGTCATACCAAACACTTGATGAAATGGTGAAACACGTGGAAAGTTTGCTCGTCAAGTTGGAATTGCCTTACCGCATTGTGAAACTTTGTGGAGGAGATTTGAGTTTCACCTCTGCCCTAACCTATGATTTCGAGGTATATTCCAAAGCGCAAGAACGTTGGTTGGAAGTCAGTTCAGTATCTAATTTTGAAGAATTTCAGGCAAATCGTCTAAAATTGAGATACAAAGAAAAAGGTGATAAAAGAACTATTACAGCCCACACTTTGAATGGCAGCGCACTGGCTTTACCTCGAATTGTTGCTGCGTTATTGGAAAATAATCAAACTCCGGAAGGTATCAACCTTCCAAAGGTTTTGCATGCGTTTATGGGGTGCGAAACTATTAATTAAATGAGATATATTATTGTTATACTGACATCTATTCTGCTTTTAATCGGCAGTCATAGCATTGCTCAACAAGGTGATGCTCAATTGGCATATCAGTACTATTCCAGAAAAGATTACAGTAAGGCTGCCGAACTGTTCCTGCAATTGTATGAAAGAACACATTCGAGTCAATATCTGGATTATTACATTATTTCACTGATAAACAATAAGGATTATGACAAAGCCGAAGAAAGCTTAACGAAATATTTGAAGGCTAATGCAAATAATAAAGATTATCTTATCAATTTGGGTTACATCTATACACAACAGGGAAAGCAACGCAAAGCAGAGGATGCCTATCGCAAGGCTATTGACAAATTGTTACCTAATAACAATGATATTTCAAACACGGCAAACCGTTTTAGAAATGTGCGCGAGTACGAATGGGCTAACAGAACGTATTTAAAAGGTCGCTCGCTTTTGAAAAATCCTAAGGCTTACACCATCGAAATCGGTGATAATTACATGTATGACCGTAACTACGACGAGATGTTGCAAATCTATTTTGATTATCTCAAAGATAACCCCAATAATTTGAATGTAATTTCCGGAAAGTTGAACACTGCCCGCTACTATGATGTAAACAACAGCCTTGATTCCATTGTTTGGAGACATCTTAATACTGTTATTTCTCAGGAAAATTATGCACCTGTATTTGACGAACTTGCAGTTAATATGGCTATTCAAAGAGGTGATTTTAAATCAGCATATAATTTTGCCGAGAAACTTGCTTCAAAAGTAAGCGGTAAGCAAAACGTTTTTATGAATTTAGCTCGCGAAGCACGCAGGTCGGGACAATATGATATAGCTGTGAATGCTTATAATAAAGTCATTGCTGTCGGAAAAGAACAAAATCCGTTATATCAAGTGGCATCTAAGGAAATTCTATTCAGTAAATATGAAAAATATGAACAGGAAAAAACTCCTATTGAAAGCTATAGCCGACTTACAGCTGATGATGAACAGTATTTAAACGAATATGGCTATGTAAACAGTAATATTGATGCCATAATTTTATTATCGGACATTTACACTTACAAACTTGACAGTGTCAACAAAGCCGACAGCATTTTGCAAAAAGGTATCACTATTCCTCGTCTTAACGCAGCGCAGATTAACACCTTAAAAACCAAGCGTGCCGATATTTTGGCATTTGGCGACAATCTTTGGGAAGCCACAATTTTATATACCCAGATTGAAAAGTCTAATCCCAATAATGACATTGGCTACTCTGCTAAATTGAAAAAGGCTTGGATGGCTTACTATGACGGTGATTTGATGTGGGCGAATGCACAATTTTCCGTGCTAAAAGGTGCCACTACCAAATTGATTTCCAATGATGCTATCAGGATAAGTCATTTTATAGGAATGAATTACGTTCCTGAGGAGGATAATTCTGCTCTTGAAAATTTGGCAAAATGCGAGTATCTTATTTTTAAGCGTAAGTACGATCAAGCCTTATCGGCTTTAGATTCCGTTATACAAGATGCTCCTTCCGCAAGTATTTCCGACTACGCACAATTACGCAAAGTTGAAGTGTTACTCAAACAATTTCAGACAGCAAAAGCTATCGACATGCTTACTGCTTTAAAAGATAGAAGTAGCGAAGTTTATATCAGAGCGGAAGCTATCTACAAACTCGCAGAGTTTGAAAAAAATGCCGACAAAAAAGATGAAGCGAAGGAACTTTATAGGACACTTATAACCGACTATTCGGGAAGTGTTTACAGTGTGGAAGCCGCACAACTTTATCGCAACTTAGAGAAATAAATGAGAACTATCCACAACACCACTTTTATAGTGAATCCGGAAATCGAAGATGAATGGATTAAATTTGTCAATAAAGACTACGTTTCTATGCTTGCACAACACAACATTGTTAAAGATATAATTTTCAGCAAAGTTTCGATTGACCAGCCGGAAGGTAATACTTATTCTTTGCAAATAGTTTTTCATGATAAAGATGTGCCGCAACAATTTTATGACGAACTACTGCCCTACTTTGAGGGGAAATTGCTGCAACACTACAAAGATCGTTATCTTTGTTTTTCTTCACTACTCCATGAATTGTAAAAACAACGGATTAGCATGGAAAAAATAATCATGGGTATTGATCCGGGAACTAATTTTATGGGATATGCCGTTATTCGCACAAACGGTGGTCAACGCCCGTTATTGCTGGTATCGGGAGTTTTGGATATGAACAAAATAGATGATCCTTACATAAAGTTGCAACGCATTTTCAAACGTACAATACAAATTATTGATTCCTATCATCCTGATGAATTGGCGATTGAAGCACAATTCTTCGGTAAAAACATACAGTCGATGTTGAAACTCGGCAGAGCGCAAGGCGTGGCTATTGCAGCGGCATTGGAACGCAATATACCTATTTTTGAATATGCTCCTAAAAAAATCAAAATGAGCGTAACAGGTTGCGGTACGGCTTCAAAAGAACAGGTTGCGGTTCTACTTGAAAAGTTCATTGAAATTCAACGTAGCAGTAAGAATATGGACGAAACGGATGCTATTGCAATAGCCTTTTGTCATCATATTCAAGGTTCATTACCAACCTCAGGCAGTTCAAAAGCTAAAAGTTGGAGCGATTATGTCAAAAAAAATCCGGAGAAAATTGTTTAAATATGGAAAATGTCGACAATACATTGAAACCCATACATATCGACAAAGTTTTTGAAAGCAAAAATCCTAAACTTGCACGCAGGATACCTGCATTTGTATTTAATAAACTTAAAAGTATCATCTGCGAAGACAAAATCAACGATTTTATATCCAAATACGGTGAACGCAAAGGTATTGAGTTTGCCGATGCGGTCGTCGAATACCTTGATTTAAAGTTAGAAATCAAAGGAAAAGAAAATCTTCCTCCGGCAAACGGACGCTATATTTTCGTTTCCAATCATCCGCTCGGAGGTCCCGACGGTATTGCTCTGATTTCTTTTCTCGGCAAATATTATCAGGATATTAAATTTCCGGTGAATGACATTCTACTCAACTTAAAAAATCTCAATAATGTTTTTCTACCGGTGAATAAACACGGTCGTATGTCGAAAGATGCCGTGAAAAATATTGAACAGGCATACGCTTCGGATTCACAGATGATTATGTTTCCCGCCGGTTTGTGCAGTCGCAAAATCAAAGGGGAAATTGTAGATTTGAAATGGCAGAAGAACTTCGTTAGTGAAGCAATCAAACACCAACGAGACATCGTACCTATATTTATAAGCGGCAGAAATTCCGATTTTTTCTACAATCTGTCCAATCTAAGAAAGAAGTTAAAAGTCAAAGCAAATATTGAAATGCTTTGGCTGCCAAAAGAAACATTTGATAAGCAAGGAGAACGGTTAGTTATTTCTATCGGTAAGCCCATACATTGGCAATCATTGGACAAAAGTAAAAAGTCGCAAGAATGGGCTGATGAAATAAGAGAATATACTTACCGCAACCTGAAAATTTAAGTTTATATTTGCATAGTCGTTAAAATGCAATCTTATTAAAATTTTATGCAGCCAATAATTTATCCTGTCGAAAAAAACAAACTTTTGGAAGAGTTGACGGAAAACCTATTTGTGAGAAAAACCAATAAAGTAGGTAACGAAATATATATATTCAATGCTCATGAATGTCCTAATCTCATGAAAGAAGTGGGACGCATAAGAGAATTGACTTTCCGCTCAGCCGGCGGTGGCACAGGTAAAGAAATCGACATCGATGAATTTGACGTATCTCCGGAATCTCCTTATCAGCAGCTGATTGTGTGGGATCCTAAGGAACAGGAGATTATTGGTGGCTACCGATATATTCTTTGCAATGATCTTTCTCTTAATAAAGACGGCGAACCCGACCTTGCTACTACGGAATTATTCAAGTTTTCTGCCGAATTTAAAGAAGATTACCTTCCTTATATGATAGAACTCGGTCGCTCGTTCATTCATCCGCTCTACCAATCGACCAAAATGGGACGTAAATCACTTTTTGCGTTGGATAATCTTTGGGACGGACTCGGTTCACTTATGGTTGATTTCCCCGAAGTGAAATACTTTTTCGGTAAAGTTACAATGTATACAAGTTTCAACATAGAAGCAAGAAATCTGATACTCTATTTTATGAGAAAATATTTCAATGATACCGACAAACTTGTATATCCTATTAACTCTTTGGAAATACATTTGGATGATAAAAAAATGGAAAGTATTTTCACAGGTTTCACCTATGATGAAAATTATCGCATACTTTCAAAAAATGTAAGAAATCTCGGTGAAAATATTCCTCCGTTAGTGAATGCCTACATGAGCCTGTCTCCTTCGATGAAAATGTTCGGCACATCAATAAATCCGGGCTTTGGAGGTGTTGAAGAAACAGCTATTCTATTAAAGATCTCGGATATTTACGAAACCAAAAAGAATCGCCACATATCAAATTATATTCCTCGCTTACTTAAACGCAAGTTCTAAATAAACTTAAACAACCTTCTCCATCGAATATTCTTGGGAAAAGAATAATCACTGTCTAAGGAAAGCCAAATAAACGATGCTTTACCTACGACGTGATCTTCCGGTACAAAACCAAAATAACGGGAATCGGCTGAACGATGACGATTGTCTCCCATCATCCAAAAATAATCCATTTTAAATGTATAACTGTCGGCAGGTTTACCGTTTATGTAAATCACATTATCATTTATTGCAAGTACATTTTCCTCATACACATCAATAATTCTTTCATAAAAAGGTAGATTCTCCGGTGTAAGCGAAACGGTAACTCCTTTTTTAGGTACATACATCGGACCGAAATTGTCCACATTCCAACGATAGTTATCACTAAAAGGAAAAATATCCGGATTATATCCCTTATTCGACACTCTTTCTACCTCTTGTATATTAGGATATTTTTTCAATTTCCCCAGCATTTCAGATGTCATAGGCAACACATAGGCATTATTTGAAATCATACCGAAATCATCGTAAGAAATACCTAAATCATCTTTTAAACGCTTTTTATTTAAAGGTATTCCGTTAGTCTTTACAACATAATCATATTGCAAACCTTCATACGTATCTTCTTTTATGCCATTGACATACAAAACACCATTCTTTAATTGCAATGTATCACCGGGCATTCCTACTCCTCTTTTGATGTAGTTTTCTCTTTTATCAACCGGTCTCGACACAATTTTATAACGCTTTCTCATCATTTCACGTGCCAAGTTTTCTGCTTCTTTCATTGATACGCCGGATTTACCTTTTGCATGCCATTGTTGCAACATAGCACGGGCAGAAGTGCGAAGCTGCGAATAATAATCGGGGTTTTCATATCCAAGCGGCACTGTATCACCCGCAGGGAAGTTGAAAACCATAATGTCATTCCTTTTTATTTCCGACAAACCGGCAATTCTTCTGTAATCCCAATGAATAGCTTCGGAATAAGGTTTAAGATCCGGAGCAAGAGGCATTTTATTATGAGTGAACGGCAAAGCCAAAGGAGTGTTCGGTAGTTTAGGACCGTAAGCCACCTTGCTCACAAACAGGTAATCACCGACAAGCATAGTCTTCTCCATTGATGATGTGGGAATGGTGTAAGCCTCAAACAAAAACATACGAATTAATGTGGCACCGATAACGGCAAATATGATTGCATCAATCCACTCAACGGTTTTGGTTTGACGTTCCACATCCTTCTTCTTCCAAAATGCCCAATGCACTTTCTTGGTAATATACACATCAAAAATAATCGGTAGCAAAAGCAGCAACCACCAACATTCTACCCAAATTATCCATAAAAGGCAAATTGTTCCAACTATGCCGAATTTAACCCATTTGTTCCTCAATAACTCTCTCATATCAAATTTATTTCATAATATCTTCCATACCGAAAACTCCATGCCTTCCTTTCATAAACTCCGCTGCTATCACGGCTCCCAAAGCAAATCCTTCCCTCGAATATGCCTCGTGTTTAATTGTGATCTCATCAACAGATGAACGATAAGTAACCACATGCGTGCCCGGCACCTCTCCTTCTCTCGAAGCCGTAACAGGTAATACATCATTCGAGTGAGAAGAATGGTCGTTCTCTTTCTCTTTTAACTTCCATGAATTGTATTTTGAATTGTTGCCGACAATATCGTTTAATACACTAATTGCCGTGCCGCTCGGAGCATCCAACTTGTGTACATGGTGAATCTCTTCCACTTCGGCAGAATATTCATGGAAATTATCCATCATTTTTGCCAACTCACGATTGAGTCGAAAAAACAGATTTACTCCTATGCTGAAATTGGAGGCATAAAAAAATCCTCCCGATTTTTCGTTACATGCTTCCACTACCTCATCCCAACGTTCCAACCATCCTGTGGTGCCGGAAACCACAGGTACTCCCGTTTCAAAACACCATTTATAATTGTCTACCGCAGCGGAAGGAACAGAAAAATCTATTGCCGCATCCGCCTTTTTCAATTCATTCGTATAATCATCCTTTGTTTCGCCGGCATCAATTTTCAAAATCACTTCATGACCTCTTGCCAAAGCAATCTTTTCTATTGCCTTACCCATTTTACCGTATCCCAACAAAGCTATTTTCATCGTCTTACAACCACCCTTTTATAGGTTTCTTTGCTTTAAGTTGAATATCCTCTATCTTACAAACTTCAATAAAAGATGCACCCTTCATAGAACCGAAACTACCTCCTATGATAATTATATAATCCTCCGGTTGGAAACCTTCTTTTATCAACACCTTCGGTATATCGTTTATAAATTCGTCCCGAGATTCGGGCTTTTCCGTAAAATACGGATGCACACCGTAGGAAAGTGCCAACTGTCGCTTCACTCTCTCGCAATAGCAACGTGCATAAACCGTCTTACCACCTCTAAATGCGGAAAGATAACGGGCGGTGCGACCGTTCAATGTGTCAACCACAACGGCTTTAATCGGCAGTATCAATGTCAATCTGACGGCAACGCGCGCAAGTGCTACGGTTACCTCATTATCTATGCGCACAAGTTGACGATTTACGTCAAAGTTACCCACCGACTCATTCGCCTCAACTATGCGTGCCATCGTTTGTACCGATTCAAGCGGAAAATCTCCGTAAGCCGTTTCACCGCTTAACATAACCGCATCGGTACCCATAAATACGGCACTTGCAATATCGCCCACTTCTGCTCTCGTGGGACGCGGATGGTCGAGCATGGATTGCAACATTTGCGTGGCAACAATCACAGGCTTCTTACTTTCGATACATTTTTTTACAATATAATTCTGCACCTGAGGTATGCGCTCGGCACTGATTTCAATTGCCAAATCACCACGCGCAACCATAACGCCGTAGGCATGATCCAAAATCTCATCCAAATTATCTATACCCTCCTGATTTTCGATCTTAGCAATGATTTTAATTTTGCTTGCATGAGCATCAAGAATTTCCTGTATTGCCATCACATCATCCTTATTTCTAACAAAAGAGTGGGCAATGAAATCAATATCATGTTTGATTGCAAAATCTATAAATGCTTTATCCTTATCGTTCAATGAATTTAAACGGAACGAACTACCCGGTACATTTATGCTCTTTTTGTCTTTGAGAAAGCCGTTATTGCAGGCTTCTATTTTCAGCAAATCGGGCAATTGTTCAACAACAACAAATTCAATGTCGCCGTCATCTACAAAAATATGATAACCTTCCTTTATTTCCTGTGGGAATTTCGCATACGAAACATGTACAAGCGGTTCATATCCCGTGAGTTCATCATTGCCGGTCATGTATAAAACATCCCCTTTTTTCACTTCTATCGGTTGCGAAATAAGTTTTGTCCTTATCTCAGGACCTTTCGTATCTATGAGTAATGCAACATCTTCCGAAACGGAACGCACAATTTCCACAATCTTTGCCGCCTCGTCTAATGATTGATGAGCCGTGTTCATACGAAACACATCAACTCCCGCATCCACCATTTTTTTTATCATTTCCGGCTGGCTTATCTTAAATGAAATAGTGGCTACTATCTTCGTTCTTTTCATAAATGCTCTACGTATTGTTAGGCTGCAAAAGTAACTAAATTTCGGGAGATTTATCCGGTAACAAAGAAATCAATGCCAATTCGTATGATTTCAAGCCGAAACCGCTTACGGTTCCTCTACACACACCGGAAATCAATGATATATTTCTGAAATCTTCCCGTGATGCGGTATTGGAAATGTGAACTTCCACTACGGGGGAAGAAATAGCTTTGACGGCATCCCTCAAAGCAACCGAAGTGTGGGTGTAGCCTCCGGCATTGAAGATTATACCGTCATAAGCAAACCCCGTTTCGTGCAATTTGTTGATTAACTCTCCTTCCACATTCGACTGATAATAAGCAATCCCCGTTTCGGGATACTTACACCTTAACTCTTTGAGATAATCATCAAACGTGATGTTACCATACATTTCCGGCTCCCGTTTTCCCAATAAATTAAGGTTTGGACCATTGATAATAAGCACCTTCATATATTTCAAAAATTATAAATTTTGGCAATATCTCGATAATTTATAAAACAATTTTTAGTGTTATTCTCCATTTGATGTCTTTAAAGAGTTAAAACTTTATTTCTTAACATAAAAAAATAGATTTTTTCTTGCGTGTCAAAATTAATCATTTTATCTTTGCATTGTTCATTCCATAAGTAAAAATTACTAACTGTAATATAATTTACCAATTTTTATTATTAACTCTATAAATCTAAAGAAAAGATGAAGTGGAAAGAAGCAATTGAAGACTACAAAACTTATTTGGTGTTAGAAAAATCTCTATCTCCCAATTCTGTAGAAGCTTATTTAAATGATGTATCTCAACTTTCCGAATACACCAAAGACGTATTCAAAGTTGAAGATGTGGAAAAAGTAACCTACAACATGTTGAAAGACTTTGTTGTATTTGTAAGTAACAACGGTATCACAAATCGCTCTCAGGCACGTGCGATATCTTCCGTTAGATCCTTTTTCAAGTATCTGGTTTACGACGACAAAATCAGCGACAATCCGAGTAAAATGCTGGAAACTCCGAAAATAGGAAGAAAATTGCCTACCGTATTGAATCTTGAAGAAATCAATGCAATCAAAGATGCGGTTGAAATGTATAAACCGGAAAGTCAACGTAACAGAGCTATCATTGAAGTGCTCTACTCTTGTGGTTTAAGAGTATCCGAATTAATTGATTTGAAACTTTCCGACATTAATTTCCGCGCATCTTTAGTGAAAGTTGAAGGCAAAGGCAACAGAGAAAGAATGATTCCTCTCAGCAAAATAGCCAAAAACGACATCAAAATGTATCTAAAAAGCTTTAGAGACTATCTTGACATCGCTCCGGGTTGCGAAGACATTCTTTTCCTAAACAAAAGAGGTACGGCATTGTCAAGAGTGATGGTGTTCAATATCATCAAGCATCTTGCACAGAGAGCAGGAATTAAGAAATCTATTTCTCCTCACACTTTCCGTCATTCTTTTGCATCTCATCTCGTTAGCGGAGGTGCGGATTTAAGAGTGGTGCAGGATATGCTCGGTCATGAATCAATATTGACCACCGAGATCTACACCCACTTGGATGATAGTTATTTGCGCGACACGGTGGAACAACATCATCCTCGCGTTACCAATCTAAAAACAAGTGGCATAACTGATCGCCCGCTCAAAAAAAGAGGACGTAAACCGGGTGTAAGAGTTATTGACGGTAAGGTTGTTTACGCAACGACAGAAGATAATAAAACCGAAAACGAGTAATTAATTATTACTACATACAATAAGGTAAGCTGTTTCCATCTGGGGGCAGCTTTCTTTATTGTTATCATTTTAGCCCCCTCAGGTCACTGACCTGAGGTTACGAAAATCAGACTCTACGAGCCACCCTGACATTATATGGCGTATGATGTTGTTTCGGGCGTATGCCATACGCCCCTACATATTCTTCGCCTGAAAGGCGACATCTTCGTAACCGCAGGCAAGCGAAGCGCAACCTACGGGATAAACGGCGAGTCGCTTGCCGAACTTTCCGAACATGTCTGGAAACTTTAAAAACATTCCGGCAAACTCTCAGAACATGTTCGCAGACTCTCCGGACAACTCCGCAATCTCTAAAAACATTCTGGCAAACTCTCCGGACATGTTCGCAGTCTCTAAAAACATTCCGGCAAACTCTCCGAATGTACGGGCGTATGGCATACGCCCATGCCTACCTTTTTCTAAAAGCACGCCTGCTTTTATACGAAAGCTCGAAGGCTTTTGAGGAAAAGCCCGCCTGCTTTTTGAAATTGCAGGCGGGCTTTTAAAATTTGCACGGTTTGCTTTTTTTAAAAGCTGACGTGCTTTTTATATCTGTCTTTTTTGTGCGTTGCATGCAACGCCCCTACGGAACCCCGCTAATTCAGCAAACAACGGACGGAGAAGCCGAGCGACTTAGTGAAGGGGTTACGGTAGACTGTACCCCGGGTACTCCTCAGTAACCGGCGCCACGCATCGGAAGAACTATTCTCTGATGACGACCACCAGTTGCCGCTCGAGCCAACGTCGTAGTACGTACCACCGAAGCCATAATAGGGTCCACCCGGAAGCCCACTCCAACCACTACTGTTAGTGCCACCCCAAGTGGTAGTTTTTAATTTACTAGCCTGATCACTACCACGCCAATCGGTAGAGTTTGCTACAGTGGAATCCATGCCCAAAAACCTTTCTAATTTTTGCCACTCCGCATCGCTCGGAACATGCCAACCGTCAGGACATATACCCTGAGTAACATCATTACCTTTAAGATCCAAAACACATTTCTTATTAAAGTCAGTTGCAGTATTGATTTCTCCCGTAGCCACATTTTCGCCGTTTACAGCCTCTGCCCAACTATAAAGTCCGCCGTAAGTATCACAATTGTTTTCATCGTTGTTGTAACATACCTTTTGAATACCCGCTGTTTGATGAGTAGTATAATCCGAACCGTCTACACGCTCACCGATATTCATATTAGTTGCCATCCAACATTGAGTGCCGATTTGAACTGTCGGATAAACCTGTCCGTTTCGACTATCGGTGAAATCACTTCCGCAATTGTTGAAAGAAATTTTAGGTTGTGTGCTGGGAAGACTTACAGCAACGGTTAAATTGGCACTACTACTGCAACCTGATAACTCTGCCTGACAAGTAACTGAAATATTACCCGAACTGCCACTCATAAAATCACGACCCTCAGGAGTGTAACTCGCTCCGGTTTTCGTACCCATTTGAGTTATCCACGTGAATGTAGGTGTGGTTACCTTATCCTTATAAGGAACACTTGCAGTAACAGTTGCAGTTGCAGTTGTAGTCGTACTACTACAAGCAATCAATGTTGCATTCACCGAACTAAGCGAAATTGTCAAGTTAGGAACCGTTGTGGAAACCTCAGCCGTTGTAGCTTCACCCAAAGTCGTGATTGTTTTTCGTTTGAATCTAAATATCTGGCTCGCTTCGGTGAAACTTGCAGGTACATAAGTCAACGACTCCGAAACTTCATCGGGAATTAATTCCCAAGCTGCGGAGCCTTTTTGAACATACCAAACGTAGGTTATCCTCGTGTTCATTGCCACTCCATTCCACTTCACGCTTCCCTGAACGCTGTCCCTAACATTGATCCCTTCCGCACAGCTTATTGTCGAAACTTTAATTATGCCCGAATTAACTGCCACGTTTCCTCCAAAAGTATGCACGGCTCGAAAACCGACGGTGCTATCCCTCGTGCCTGCAATCGAGGACATTGTCCTATCAGAAATTGCTATCTCATCATCGCTTGTGCTTCCAAAACTTCCGCCTTTGGCTATAAAAGACGTATTGGCATTATGCCAAATATTGTTGGGGACGTCGCTAACTCCCGAAGACGTGTTTGTGTTTATCTCTCCGTTGCCGTGAGAATTGTAAATATCGGAAGTGTTGAAATAGCTGCCGGCATCTACGGAATAACAAAGCTCTGCCACGTTTCCGCTCATCTCCATCAAACCCCAAAAAGTTGCCCCTGCCTGCGCCTGAGTGGAACTCGAAGTGCCGAAAGAAGCACAGCGAACAGGTCCGAAACCCGGATTATCGTAATTCACATTTGTAGCAATCAACATAGGCTGCTCACTTACCTTGCCGATGCTAACCAAACTGCTCGCTCCGTTTAAAGTGTTCACTCCGAAATTACTGTTCCATGCAAACTCGCCGGCAACAGGTTCCTGAGGATAAGGTTTGCGGCAAGCCTTTTCAAATTCCAATTCGCTCATCGGACGAAGACATGCCCAGTCGCAATAAGCCAACATATCGGCAGGCGTCAAATAATTACAAGCAATGCACTTGCCGTCGTCCTCTCCGAAATAAGGCTCGGCAGGATTAAGGTTGCAACCGAATATCGCCGGCTTACCCGAAAGATTGGAAAGCACGCAAATACCATTGCGATTGCTCGGACGAGACTTATCGCCGAAGACGTATTCACCGACTTTCAGTTCGTCAAGATTATTACCTATGTGAGCCTTTTGCTGAGCACGGGTAAGATTATTGAGAAAACTCACATATTGATCCTGACTTACTTCATATTTCATGCAGTAGAAACCCTTATAACCTTTGGGAAAAACGGCAGGCACATTCTTTGCCCCACCGACAGTGCCGGAAGTAACGGGGTAAACATTCACCGCATCTTCGCTGTTGATAGCTATCGGTGTTCCGCCGCTGCCGCCAAATCTATTAAAAGTTGTCCCGTCGCCAAGATAGTAACCGCCATAAGGAATATAAACCATCTCAATTGCAGAAAACGTGATAAAAACGTCGCCTCTTTCAAAATCTCTATCTGTAACAGTGCTTAAATTTGAACGCGGTATTTTGATTGTAAACGTTTGACTATTCACGTTGCCGGCTGCTTCATCATCACGCATAAGGAAAATGCCACCCGCATTATTAGCATCTATCTTTCCGGCATCATAAGTGAAGCCCTGAGGCATTATATGACCTGTGGGTGAAAGCTTTAAATGATTCCATGCACTTTGAGTACCCTTGCTGTACTTACCGAAAACCCAAACTGCGTCCCAATTAAAGTCATCTCTCCAAGAATGATCCCAAGACAGTGAAAATGAAATCATTATACTATCGCTGCTTAAAACAACAGACGGTTTTGAGTTAAATCTTACGTTGTTTCCCAGAACGTGAGAATCGACGAACAACACACTGAAATTAAAGACTATAAGAAGAAGTATCGGAGCAAGAAAATGGTTTTTATAACCCTGAAATTTGATACATTTTGCTGAATTTGTATTAACTACTTCCATGATATTAAGTGTCTGATATAATTAAAATTAAACATGTTTTAGCCTCCTCAAAATCTTAGAAAATCGGTCAAAAAACATCCTTTATTTTGACCGATTTTTTCTGACAGCAACAAAGATAAGTAAATATTCTCAAATATCAGCGTTTTTTGTCCTATAGAGATTTTATTTCTAAATTTGCAAAACTAAAAGTCACAGAACCGTTATGGAAAATAAAAACGACATTTTGAAGAACCTGTATAGCGAAGACCCTTCCATAAAAGAAGATGCAATAAAAGCAATCGAAACAAACGGCGATCTTTCGGTGGTGCCGGCTTTGTTTGACTATCTGCAAAAAAGTGATGATAAATTGCCTGTGGTGAAATTGCTTTCCGACATAAAATTAGCCGGATTTCAGGGATTAGTGATTGACCGCTTGGAAACAAGTCCACCCGAAATACTCACCTATTTATTGAGAGTGGTGTGGGAATCTTCTTTGGATTTCTCGGATTATGCGGACACATTTGTGGAATTTCTTATGACCAAACCTCTTGAAATTGCTTTGGAAGCTGCCACAGTTTTGGAAAATCTTAGTTTTAAAACTGCCGAAGAAAGAGAAAATGTCATTGAAATGTTGCAGGCAACACCTAAACATACGGAAAATCAATTCTTGATTGAAAATGTATTGGAAGTGTTGACAAATCCTATTGAGCAAGAAGATTTTTGACAAAAGCTATCTTTTCATCATCCGGCATACGGTAGTCAAGCCACCGAATATCAAAACCGTCTTTTTCCATTTTTCGGAACCATGTCATTTGACGCTTAGCAAATTGATGTATGGCAACGTTTAGTTTGTCAAACATTTCACTATATGTCAGTTCACCGGTCAAATAAAGCGTGAGATATTTATATTCCAAACCGTAGTAGATCAAATCTTCCGACGGCACACCACTGTCAAGCAAGGTTTTAACTTCTTCAATCATGCCGTTGTCAAGACGCTGTTTCAAACGAGATGTGATTCTTTCACGCCTGTCTTCTCTGGAAATGTCTAACCCCAACAGCAACGGATGTAATTCCGGCAAATCATTCTCTTTCTGCTCGTTTATGCTGTAATACTCCTCTATTTCAATCGCTCTGACGGCTCTTTTGATGTTGTCGACATCAGTGGTGTTGTGCAATTGTTTATAGGTTGCAAGAATTTCGGTTAATTCCGACAGAGAACGATTTTTTAAGGAGTTACGCAATTCTTCATTCACCGGCACTTCAATAAGTCGATACTTTTTTAGAACGGTTTCCAAATACAAACCGCTTCCGCCACACACAATCGGAAACACTCCCCTCGTCCGACAATCGCCGAAAGCAGCGAAGAAATCTTTTTGATATTCAAAGATGTTGTATTTATAACCCGCATCAACTATATCAATCAAATGATAAGGCACCGTCTTACCTTTTATATTATACTCATCCAAATCCTTACCCGTGCCTATGTCCATACCTTTATAAACCTGTCTTGAATCGGCACTTATAATTTCTCCCTGCAATTCTGCGGCAAGCTTCACGGCAAAAGATGTTTTACCGCAAGCAGTGGGACCCGTTACACATATTAAATTATACATTACTTTATATTTAGGTTCGTAAAATTACAAACTTATAAGTGATTTTCGATAAATTTTCGATAAATAAAAACCAATTTAAAAGTAATTTCCTATATTTGTGCACAGTATAATCACAAATACAATAAAAAATAATATCGCTATGTTACAAGATGAAAATATTATTATAAGGGCAATTGAGCCGGAAGACTTGGAATTTCTTTATAAATGGGAAAACGATATGGATTTCTGGGATGTGAGTGAAACAATTACTCCCCTCTCCCGCTACGCTTTGAAGAAATATATAGAAAATTCTCACAAAGATATTTACGAAGTAAAACAGTTGAGATTGATCATCTGTAAACAAAATTCTACGCAACCTATCGGTTCCGTAGAATTGTTCGATTTTGATCCGTTCCACCAAAGAGCAGGTGTCGGCATCATGATCCATGATAAGAATCACAGACAACAGGGATTTTCCCGCAGTGCCATAAATTTGCTGCTTGATTATGCTTTTGAAACTCTGTCATTAAATCAACTCTATTGCTACATTCCTCTCTACAATTTGGCAAGCCTAAACCTTTTTGAAGGCATCGGTTTTGAACGTAATGGAGTTATGAAAAAATGGGTACGCAGAGGTGATAATTGGCAAGATGTTTGTTTTCTGCAACTTCTGGCTTCCGATTGGAGAAATAATTGAACAAAAAACTGTTCGACTCACTTAGTAGGAGTGTTTTTTGTATCTTTGCCGGCAAATAATTTCAAAACTCATGAATCATAAAGCCGGATTTGTAAATATTGTGGGTAATCCAAATGTGGGTAAATCTACACTAATGAACAGATTAGTGGGTGAAAAAATATCCATAATCACATCAAAATCACAAACCACTCGACATCGTATAAAAGGTATCGTAAACACCGACGATTATCAGATCGTCTTTTCCGACACTCCGGGCGTAATCAAACCGAGCTACAAAATGCAGGAGTATATGTTGGAATTTTCCAAATCGGCTATAGGTGATGCGGATGTGATTATTTATGTAACCGACGTGGTTGAAAACAATAAGAAGAATGAGGATTTCATTGAGAAAATCAAAAAGTCGGAAATACCCGTTTTATTAGTCATCAACAAAATAGATTTAAGCAATCAGGAAAAATTGGAGGAATTATACTCTCAATGGCATGAACTATTGCCGAATGCGGAGATTTTTCCGATTTCAGCAGCAGAAAATTTCAATGTAGACAATCTTTATCAACGCATTTTAGAATTGTTGCCGGAAGGTGAGCCGTTTTTTGAAAAAGACGCTTTCACGGATATGCCCGCACGATTTTTCGTAAATGAAATCATAAGAGAAAAGATTCTTACGAATTACGAAAGAGAAGTGCCCTACTCCGTTGAGGTTGAAGTTGAGGAATTTAAGGAAGAAAAACAGAGAGTATACATACGTGCTTTAATTTATGTGGAACGGGATTCACAAAAAGGTATTTTAATCGGACATAAGGGCGAGGCATTGAAGAAAGTAGGCACGGAAGCAAGGTTAGACATAGAACGCTTCTTCGATAAAAGAATCTTCTTGGAACTGCTTGTGAAAGTTCAAAAGGATTGGCGTCATAAAGAAGCCGATTTGAAAAAATTCGGATATATTAAATAAGGTATAATGAGTAATATTGTTGCAATAGTAGGACGCCCCAATGTAGGTAAATCCACTTTATTCAATCGTTTAGTGGGAACACGAAAAGCCATAGTAAACGAAGAAAGCGGAGTTACCCGCGACCGCAATTACGGTAAATCGGAATGGTGCGGTAAAGAGTTTTCGGTTATTGATACGGGTGGCTACGTTTCAAACAGTGATGACATTTTCGAGGAAGAAATAAACAAGCAAGTTCTGTTGGCTTTGGATGAAGCTAATGTTATATTGTTTATGGTGGATGCCGAGTTAGGCATAACCGATTTGGACATGAATTTTGCCAAATTGTTGAGAAATATAGACAAGCCTGTCTATTTGGTTGCCAACAAAGTGGACAACAACAATTTAATTTACGATGCACAGATTTTCTATCGTCTCGGCATAGGTAGCGACGTTTTTTGCATTTCATCGGCAAGCGGTTCCGGCACAGGTGACTTGCTTGATGCCGTTACCTCTCATTTTGAAAATGATTTTGCGGAAGATACCGAAAACTTGCCACGCATAACGATAGTCGGTAGACCAAACGTAGGCAAATCATCCACAATCAATGCTTTGATAGGCGTTGAAAGAAATATTGTTACCGAAATTGCAGGTACCACCCGTGATTCTCTGCACACTCGTTACAATCGCTTCGGATATGATTTCATCTTGGTCGACACGGCCGGACTTCGCAAAAAAGCTAAAGTAAGTGAGGATGTTGAGTTCTACTCTGTTATGCGTTCCGTGAGAGCTATTGAAGAATCGGACGTGTGCATGTTATTGATAGATGCAACACGAGGCATGGAAGCCCAAGATGTAAATATTTTTCGCCTCATTGAAAGAAATCAAAAAGGTATTGTGATTTTAGTCAATAAGTGGGATTTAATAGAAAAGGATAACAAAACCACGATTGAGTTTGAGAAGCAAGTTCGTGAAAAGATAGCTCCTTTCAATGACGTTGATATTATTTTCACTTCGGCACTCACCAAACAACGACTTTTGAAAGGTTTGGAAGCAGCTATAACGGTTTACAAAAATCGCAGTTACAAAATCAAAACGTCGGAACTGAACAGAGTTATGTTGGAAGTTATAGAGAATTATCCTCCACCCATGACGAAAGGTAAAATAGTGAAGATTAAATATGTAGCACAAATTCCTACCTACTCTCCTGCATTTGCATTCTATTGTAATCTGCCCCAATATGTGAGAGAAAATTATAAAAGGTATCTTGAAAATAAGATACGTGAACATTGGAATTTCACGGGAGTTCCTATCCAAATCTTTATGAGAAAGAAATAGGACTTATTGTATATTTTTTTAATTTTGCGACAACTTAGTTTAAAACATGCCACAAAACAGTAGAATCGGACACGAAGGTGTTGTGAGGAAGATTAATGCAAAGTCTGTAGACGTTATCATCTACGCACAAGCTGCTTGCGCCGGTTGCCACGCTAAGGGAGCGTGCGGAATGGCAGACAGCAAAGAAAAGTTAATCAATGTGGAAAGACCTGATTTCCCAATAAACGAAGGAGATCAGGTTATTGTTTATGAGGGACTTGCTAATGCGATGTTTTCGGTTTTAATGGCATACGTTCTACCTGTGGTGGCGATAGTTAGTGTTTTGTTTGTATTAGTAAATATGGGAATGAGTGAACTTTTATCCGCATTGACGGCAATTTTTGCCGTAAGTGTTTACTTCTTTATACTTTACCTCATGAGAGAGAGAATAGGAAGAAAAATAAATTTCACTTTGGAAAAATGTGATAATCTGTAATTTGTAACTAAAATAGGAAGATGAATACCATTCTTATTACCGTGATTTCGCTTTGTGCGATAGGTGTTGTGGCAGCAATTATTTTATATTTTGTGGCACAAAAATTTAAAGTTGAGGAAGATCCGCGAATTGATACGGTGGAAAGTTTACTTCCGGGTGCCAATTGTGGCGGATGCGGTTATCCGGGATGTAGAGGTTTTTCGGAAACCGTAGTGAAATCGGAAAACATGGACGGATTACTATGTCCTGTGGGCGGTGCGGCAACTATGTCGGCTATTGCAACAGCTCTCGGAAGAAATGCAGCAGCATCCACACCTAAAATTGCAGTGGTGAGATGCAACGGTTCATGTGAAAATCGTCCTCATACCAACAAATATGACGGTGCTGCTTCGTGCGCCGTTGTTCATTCTCTTTATGCAGGTGAAACAGGTTGTTCCTACGGTTGCCTCGGTTGTGGCGACTGTGTGAGTGTTTGTAAATTTGATGCCATCGCAATGAGCACGGAAACAGGTTTACCGGTTGTGGCTGATGAAAATTGTGTTGCATGCGGAGCATGCGTTAAAGCCTGTCCCAAAGGTATTATTGAATTGAGAAACAAAGGTGTTCGCAACATGAGGATTTTCGTTAGTTGCATCAACAAAGATAAAGGCGGAATAGCAAGAAAGGCATGTTCTGCTGCTTGCATAGGTTGCGGAAAATGCTTTAAGGAATGTAGTTTTGAAGCTATTAAGATTGAAAATAATTTGGCTTACATTGATTTCACAAAGTGTAAAATGTGTCGTAAATGCGTTGCAGTCTGTCCGACGGGAGCAATACATGAATTGAATTTCCCTCCCAGAAAGCAGGTAGTTCCGACTGTTGAAACAAAAGAAGAATAACAAAATAAAAGATTAATATAGTGTTAGCAACATTTAAAATTGGGGGCGTTCATCCACCTGAAAATAAATTATCGGCTAAGGAAGGTATAAAAGTTTTACCTGTTCCTGAACAAGTTATCATACCATTAAGTCAGCACATCGGTGCACCTGCTACACCTGTTGTAGGAAAGGGTGAAACGGTTAAGATCGGTCAATTGATAGCCAAAGCCGAAGGTTTTGTTTCCGCCAATGTGCACAGTTCGGTTTCCGGCAAGGTGGTGGCTGTTGATAATTACATTGATGCTTCGGGATTTTCAAAACCTTCTATCACCATACAGGTCGAAGGTAAAGAATGGGAAGAAGACATCATAATATCTTCAAGGTTGGAATGTAATATTACTTATACCAAAGATGAAATTCTAAAAATGATTGCCGATGCCGGCATTGTCGGTATGGGTGGTGCCACTTTTCCCACTAAGGTAAAACTTTCTCCTCCTCCGGGTTCAAAAGCCGAAGTTTTGATTATCAACGGAGTGGAATGTGAGCCTTATTTAACTTCCGACCACAGAGTGATGCTTGAAAAGGCAGAGGAAGTGATTGTGGGTGTACAGATTTTAATGAAAGTTTTGGGAGTAAATCAAGCTATTATAGGCATTGAGAACAATAAAAAAGATGCCATAGAAAAATTGCAGGCAATAACAGAGAAAAAAATAGGTATCATTGTGATGCCTTTGAAAGTCAAATATCCTCAAGGCGGTGAAAAGCAACTTATAAAAGCAGCCGTAGGTAAATCCGTACCTTCCGGCGGTTTACCGATTGCAGTAGGTGCTGTTGTTCAAAATGTGGGAACGGCTTTAGCTGTGTATGAGGCTGTAATGAAAAAGAAACCTCTAATCGAAAGAGTTGTTACAATAACAGGTAAATCGGTTAAGAATCCGGGAAACTATCTTTGTCGTATCGGTACTCCTATTTCAAAGTTAATCGAAGCTGCGGGAGGTATGCCGGATGATGCTACCAAAGTTATAGGCGGTGGTCCTATGATGGGACGTGCAATGACCAATATAGAAGCTCCTATTACAAAAGGTACGAGCGGTATCTTGATAATGAGCGGCAAGGAAGGCATCCGCAACGAAATAAAAACATGTATCAGATGTTCCAAATGCGTGAGTGCATGCCCTATGGGCTTGGAACCTTATCTGCTGCGCACGCTTTCCGAAAACGGTATGCTCGAAGAATGTGAGAAAGAAAAAATCATGGATTGTATAGAATGCGGTTCATGCAGCTACACTTGTCCTGCATGTTTGCCGTTACTGGATTATATCCGTTTAGGCAAAGGCAAAACGGGAGCCATGATTAGAAGTAGAAAAAAATGAAATTAGAAATTTAATACGTATGAATACTTTAATTATATCTCCTTCTCCGCACATTCACGGTGGCGACAGCATTTCTAAAAACATGTACGGAGTGCTTATTGCACTTATTCCGGCTTTCATCTGTGCCGTGATATTTTTCGGTTTGGGAGCTATTTTGGTAACACTTACATCAGTAGTTGCCTGTTTGATTTTTGAATACCTTATTCAGAAGTTCCTTCTAAAACAAACGCCTACCATTTGGGACGGTTCTGCCATTATTACCGGTGTCTTGTTGGCTTTCAATGTACCTTCCAATTTGCCGTTGTGGATTATAGTTGTGGGTGCATTAGTGGCAATAGGAATAGGTAAAATGAGTTACGGCGGTTTAGGATGTAATGTCTTCAATCCTGCATTGGTGGGACGTGTTTTCCTTTTAATCTCGTTCCCTGTTCAAATGACCACATGGCAATTGCCTGAGGCATTCGCTTTACTTCCGGATGCAAACACCGGTGCCACTCCACTTGCGCTACTGAAAGAGGCTTTCACAAGCGGTCGACCGGTTAGCGAGTTAGCTATAAACTATAAAGATTTATTCTTGGGCAACAATGCCGGTAGCTTGGGTGAAATATCCGTTTTGGCAATGTTGCTCGGTTTTGCCTACATGCTTATCCGAAAGATTATATCATGGCACATTCCAATAGCTATTTTTGCAACCATATTTGTTTTTGGTGGCATATTGCACTTGATTGACCCCACCCATTATATAACTCCTGTTTTTCATCTTATGACGGGTGGCGTTATGCTTGGGGCAATTTTCATGGCAACCGATTATGTAACTTCACCAATGAGCCATAAAGGCATGATTATTTTCGGTATAGGTATAGGTGTGCTGACTGTTGTGATACGTATTTTCGGAGCATATCCGGAAGGAATGTCTTTTGCAATATTGATAATGAACGCTTTCGTTCCCTTGATAAACAGGTATTTTAAACCTCAAAGATTTTAGAATATGGGTAAGAAATTAGAATCAAACTTCAAAAATATGGTAGCGGTGCTTTTCGTCGTTACTCTCGTGATTTCCGGAGCCGTAGGTTATGTTTATTCACTGACTGAAAAGCCTATGGAAGAAGTGAAAAAACAAAAACAGGTAGATGCAATTAAAGCCGTCATACCTACTGCTTTCAATAATGATCCCTTTACCGACTCATGGAAAGTGAGCGTTTCGGGCAGTGCCGATGAATATGCTTATCTATATACAGCCAAAGCCCCCGATAGTATCGAGATTTATCCTGCAAAAATGAATGGTAAATTGGTAGGAACTGCCGTTAAAAGTTTCTCCGACAAAGGTTTTGGCGGGAAAGTATGGGTGATGGTCGGTTTCCTTCCCAACGGAGACATCAATAATTATTCCGTGCTTGAACATAAGGAAACACCGGGACTTGGTACGGGTATGACCGACTGGTTCACCAAAAACGGACCGGGAAGTATAATAGGCATGAATCCGCAAACAAAAGAATTAAAAGTGAGCAAAGACGGAGGCGACATAGACGCAATCACTGCTGCAACTATTTCTTCACGTGCATTTCTGCAAGCCGTAAATTCGGCTTCCGATGCTATTGCCGATTCGGCTGACGCATCATCGGGCGCAACAACAACTAATAACTAAAAGAATTACATTATGTCAAAGAGTTCTATTTTTACAAACGGCATATTTAAGGAAAATCCTATTTTCGTGCAGTTGCTCGGTATGTGCCCCACTTTGGGCGTAACGTCATCGGCAATAAACGGTATAGGCATGGGATTAGCCACAACTTTCGTTCTTTTAATGTCTAACATTGTTATTGCTTTGGTGAGCAATTTTATTCCCGATAAAATACGAATACCGGGCTTTATTGTAATCATTGCCGGTTTCGTTACCATTGTAGATATGTCGATGGCAGCATACTTACCGAGCTTGCATGCCTCACTCGGATTATACATACCTTTGATTGTTGTTAACTGTATCGTACTCGGAAGAGCCGAAGCATTTGCATCTAAAAACAGCGTTGGAGTGTCGGCTTTAGACGGTTTGGGTATGGGCTTGGGATTTACGTTGGCTCTCACCATTCTTGGCACCGTGCGTGAACTTCTCGGAAGCGGTAAGATTTTCAACCTTCCGATTTATAATGAAGAATATAAACTGCTTATATTTGTTCTCGCCCCCGGTGCATTCATTGCTTTGGGCTACTTGATTGCAATCGTTAACAAACTAAAAAAAGCAAGTTAATCAATAAGATAACTATATAATACTATAAAAATGGGATACATTATAATTTTCATATCAGCCATATTCGTTAATAACGTCGTTCTGGCACAATTCTTAGGAATTTGTCCTTTTCTCGGAGTATCCAAGAAAGTATCCACTGCAATCGGCATGACGGGAGCCGTTACTTTCGTGATGATTTTGGCAACTATTGTTACCTACATAGTGCAAACGTCTATATTGACCCCTCTCAACATTGAATTTATGCAGACAATCACATTTATTTTGATTATCGCTGCTCTGGTTCAAATGGTTGAAATTATATTGAAAAAAATCAGTCCGCCGCTCTATCAAGCACTCGGTGTGTTTCTTCCTTTGATAACCACCAATTGTGTTGTGCTTGGAGTGGCAATACTTGTGATACAAAAAAGCTACACCCTACTTTCATCGGTGGTGTACACAGGTGCGACGGCTCTCGGTTTCGGATTGGCACTTATTATTTTTGCCGGTATCCGCGAACATCTTGATTTAATTAAAATACCCAAAGGCATGAAAGGTGCACCTATTGCACTTGTAACCGCAGGATTGCTTGCAATGGCTTTTATGGGATTTTCAGGTATAGTGTAAATTATTAACTCTAAATTAGATAATATGAAAGCAACTATTATTTTAGCAGGACTTATTTTAATGTCTTGCTTTGCGAATGCTCAGGACATTAAATTGAATGCTCCCGACAAAACAGGCGGTAAAACCGTGATGGAAGCTCTTAGTTTACGTCGCACAGAACGCACTTACGTGAAAAAAGAAATGCCCGTACAAATGGTTTCCGATCTGCTTTGGGCTGCAAACGGTTTTAATAGACCTACAAAACGTACTGCCCCAACTGCTATGAACAAGCAGGAAACCGAATTGTATGTTATGTTTGACAACGGTGTTTATTTCTACGATGCTAAGGAAAACATCTTGAAATTAGTAGCAAAAGGTGATTTCCGCAACACGCTCGGACAGCAAAACATTAGCGATAATGCTTCATTATCAATAATTATGGTTGGCGACTTAGACAAGTCTTCCGAAAAATGGGCAGCTGTTACAAGTGGCTACATTTCACAAAACATATATCTCTTTGCATCGGCTCACGACAATATCGGTACCGTGGCAAGAGGTGGAGGTTGGAAAAATGAAGAATTAAAACAGATCTTGAAACTCGGTGATAAACAAATCATCACTTTAATTCAAGCTGTAGGTTACCTGAAATAAATATTTATGTCGCTAAATATAAGTTTAATAGAGATTTTAAGTGCGTTCATCGTGCTGTTTGCTGTGATTGATATATTGGGAGCAATTCCGATTATCATTTCTCTCAAAGAACAAAAGAAAACTGTTGAGAGCGGTAAAGCGGCAATCATCTCTTTTATTATATTAGTCGCATTTCTATTCATAGGTAAATCACTACTCGGACTTTTCAGTGTCGACATTTCATCATTCGCAGTAGCCGGTGCCATTGTACTTTTCATGCTTGCGGTGGAAATGATTTTCGGTATTGAGATCTTTAAAAACGACGGACCAACCGACTCGGCAACGATTATTCCCCTTGTTTTTCCTCTTATTGCCGGCGCAGCTTCTTTCACCACCCTTCTTTCGCTCCGTGCGGAGTATGAAATCAGCAATATCATCATTGCATTGGGATTGAATATGGTGTGTGTGTATTTTGTGTTGCGCTACGTGGATAAAGTGCAAAAACTCATAGGACGTGCCGGAGTTTACATTATGCGTAAATTTTTCGGTATCATTCTGTTGGCTATATCGGTGAGACTTTTCACCGCCAATTTAAATGCCCTCCTCGACACTTTAAAGTAAAACCGATTTAAAATTATAGCTAAGAGGCTGCTTCAAAAACGAGGCAGCCTCTTATATTTTCATTTACTTTTCTTGTGCATTATCACACTTTGGCATGCTCACATCCATATCTGTTTATCCAATAACAAATAAGAATGGACGAACATGTCTTTTATCTACTATATCGAAAAGTTGTTTTATATTGCTATTTCTATTACTTTTGTGGCATGAAACAAGAACGAAAAATTATTGCCTTCAAACATTATTATAGAGAGTTTATG